>JBOHBY010000781.1:0-1645 GCA_050698635.1 Spirillospora sp. | reverse complement strand
CCCCCTCAACCTCCACCCCCCGAACCCTCGAACCCCAATCCGCCGAATCGGTAGACCCGTCTGACCGGCACCGAAGCAGCCCGCAACTCGCGGCGTGCAGCCCGCAGCCCGCAGCCTGCGACTTGCGGTCTGCGGTTCGAACACCGGCGCCGGAACTGAATCCGCACTGGAATCTCCCTCACCGGGCGGGGCCTTGTCGTCCTCGGTGGCCGGGCACGTAGCGAGTCCCTGGCGACACGCCAGGCGGAGAAGGTTCACTGGTCCTGTGAACTCTCCCCGTTCTGTCACGGCCGCCGGAGCCGACGGCCTCGATGCGATCCGCAAGGCCCCGGCCGGGGCCGTCCTCGGCTTCGACTTCGACGGCACGCTCGCGCCGATCGTCGACGACCCGGCCTCGGCGCGGGCCCATCCGCGGGCCGCTCCGGCGCTGGCGCGGCTCGCCCCGCTGGTCGGCGCCGTGGTGATCGTCACCGGGCGTCCCGCCGGGGTGGCCGTCGAGTACGGCGGGTTCGAGGGCATCGACGGGCTGGTCGTCCTCGGGCAGTACGGGCTCGAACGCTGGGAGTCCGGTGTCGTGACCGCGCCCGAACCGCAGTCCGGCATCGCCGAGGCCCGCGCCAAGCTGCCCGCCGTCCTCGCGGCGGCGGGTGCCCCGTCCGGGACGTTCGTCGAGGACAAGGGGCGGGCGCTGGCCGTCCACACCCGCCGCTGCGCCGAGCCGCAGGTCGCGCTCGAACGGCTGCGCAGCATCCTCGCCGCGCTCGCCGAACGCACCGGGCTCACCCTGGAGCCCGGACGCCTCGTCCTCGAACTGCGCCCGCCCGGCATGAACAAGGGCGTCGCGTTGCGCGCGTTCATCGACGACCGTGGTGATCGTCCGTCGGCCGTCCTGTTCGCCGGGGACGATCTCGGCGACCTCGCCGCGTTCGACGCCGTCGAGGCGCTGCGCGCGGAAGGCGTGCCCGGCATGCTGGTCTGTAGCGGATCCACCGAGGTCACCGCGCTGGCCGAACGAGCGGACCTGGTGGTGGACGGACCGTCCGGCATCGTCGACCTCATCGAAGGCCTGGCCGCCTCGCTCTGACGCGTCCGCCGAGCTTCCGTAGTTGTTGGACGAGTGACAAGAGCCCCCGCGGTATTGGCGGATCTCGCGTGACCTCGGGGGCGCGCGTGGACCGTACGTCCAACAGGGGCCAAAATATGGTGGATTGCATGGGTGTGGTTCATGGGGGACCGCACGCGACCGCGGGGAGGCTTGACGGTGGGCATGGAAGAGGGAGTCCCGCGCCGTCCGGGCGACACGACGAACACGCCTCGCCACGGAACCTCCGCCAAGGCCACGCCCGTGCAGGGCACACCGATCCACCCTGGACGTTCCCCGCAGCCGGCACCGCAGCGCCCGTCGCCGACCGCCGCCCCCATCCCGCCTGGCGCCCCGACGCGTCCCATCGTCCGCGCTCCCAGCCCTCAGCCAATCCCGAACGCGCCCACCCCCCACCCGCCGCCATCGCGGACGGAGCCGGAACATCGGCCCGATGCCGCGTGGGCCGCTGCCCCCGAGGTGCAGGACGCCTACATCGGGCAGGACGAGCCGTCGTCCACGACCGGGGCGATGGGCGCCCGGGAAACGAGCGGCGTGCAGGTG
>JBOHBY010000780.1:0-3799 GCA_050698635.1 Spirillospora sp. | reverse complement strand
GCCGTCCCGCGATGCCGCCCACGTGCGGCAGGCCGCGCAGCGCCGCCAGCGTGCCGCCGCCGAAGTCCAGGCAGTAGAACTGGATCTCGCGCGGGGTGTGGGTGAGGGCCAGACTGCTGATCACCGTGCGCACCGCGGTGCTCTTGCCGCTGCGCGGCCCGCCCAGCACCAGTACGTGCCCGGACGCGGCCGACAGGTCGAACACCAGCGGATCGCGCCGCTGTTCCCGTGGCCGGTCCACGATGCCGGCGACCGCGTGCAGGCTCGCCGCCATTCCGGGCGCGGTCGCGCAGAGGCCGCGTTCCGGGCCGGTGGTGAGCTCGCCCAGGAGCGCGTCCAGCGGCGGCGGCTCGTCCAGCGGCGGCAGCCAGACCTGGTGGGCGGGGGTGCCGCGGCCGCTCAGCCGGTCCGCCAGGATGTCCATCAGGCTGTCGACCGTCGGGTCGTCCGGGTCCTGTTTCCTGGCCTGCTCCACCGGGACGACCGCGGGTGCCACATAGCCGGTGCCGTACTCCAGCGGCTCGGCGGCAGCGCCCCCGACGGGGCCGCCACCGGCCTCGGGCCGACGGTACGCGCCCGAGACGTACGCGGCGCGGAACCGGAGCATCGGCTCCGAGCCGAACTTGAGGAACCCGTGCCCGGGGGCGGTCGGCAGCTCGTACGCGTCCGTCACGCCCAGCACGGTCCGGCTGTCGATCGCGGAGAAGGTCCGCAGGCCGATCCGGTACGACAGGTGCGTGTCCAGGCCGCGCAGCCGTCCCTCCTCCAGCCGCTGGGAGGCCAGGAGCAGGTGGACGCCGAGCGCCCGGCCGATCCGCCCGATCTGCACGAACGTCTCGATCATGTCGGGCCTGCGGTCCAGCAGCTCGCTGAACTCGTCGCAGATGACCAGCAGCGTGGGCACCTCGGGCAGCGGCGCGCCCGCCGCGCGGGCCCGCTCGTAGTCGCGCAGCGAGGCGAAGTTCCCGGCGGCGCGCAGCAGCTCCTGGCGGCGGATGAGCTCGCCGTTGATGGCGTCGGTCATCCGGTCGGCCAGCTCCAGCTCTTCTTCGAGGTTGGTGATGACCGCGCTGGTGTGCGGCAGCCCGTCGAGCCGGGTGAAGGTGGCGCCGCCCTTGAAGTCGATCAGGGCGAAGTTGAGCGAGTTCGGCGGGTGATGGATGGCCAGCGTGAGGACGAGCGTACGGAGCAGCTCCGACTTGCCTGACCCGGTCGCGCCGATCAGCAGCCCGTGCGGGCCCATCCCGTCCTGGGCGGACTCCTTGAGGTCGATCTCGACCGGCGAGCCGTCCTCCCGGATGCCGAACATCACCCGCAGCCGGTCCCGGTTCGGCCGTTGCACCCACGAGGACGTGGGGTCGAACGCGTACGGGTCACCGAGCCCGAGCAACTCGGCCAGGCCCAGGTCGTTGCCGAGCGCCTCGCCGCTGACACCGCTGGTCAGCCGGAGCGGGGCCAGCACGCGCGCCAGCCCCTCCGCCTCGGCCGGGTCCAGCGCGTCGGCCCGGCCCAGCTCGGTCTCGCCGTCGAAGGTGGCGGCGGCCAGCGCGCCGTCGGCGGCCACGTCCAGGACGAGGGTCGTACGGTCCAGCGTGCGCGGCGGCGGGGTGGTGAGGTCGATGACCGTCACGCCCTCCAGACCGCCGCCGGCCATCAGGTGGTCGGACCCGGCGACCGCGCCCCCGTCGATGACCACGACCAGATGCGGGACGGAGCCGCGCCGCGCGTCCGGGTCGAAGCGGGGACGTGGGCCGAGCAGGTCCTCCAGCATCGCCTCGACGCCCGGCACGGTCGGCGCAACCAGCCGCAACGGCCCGGCGGCGTCGGACTTCTCCGGGTGCAGTGCGTGCGGCAGCCACTTCACCCAGTCCCAGTCAGCGGTCTCCTGAGGACCGACACAGACGGCGATCCGCAGGTCGTCGGGCGCGTGGACGGTCGCGAGCTGCGCGAGCATCGCGCGCAGCAGGCCGCGCACGGCCGCCCGGTCGCCGCGGACGTGCAACCTCGCGAAACCGGTGAGCGCCACCGCCAGCGGCAGATCGTCGATCGCGCTGTAGGTGCTGAGGAAACGGCGGAGCGCCAGCGCCGACAGCGGTTCGAGCCGCTCCAGCGGTTTGGTGTCGGGCGGGATCAGCTTCGTCGCCGGGCTCTGCGGGCCCGTCCCGACCCGGACGACGGCGAAGTCGGCGTCCTCGGGGCGACGTTCCCAGAGCCGGTGGCTGGCCGCGACCGACCACAGGGCGCCCGGCTCCGGGTGCAGGTACATCAGCGCGTCGCGCTGCCGGGCGACCGAGCGGCGCATCCGCCTGCGATGCTGGGCGAGCCCGCGCATGTAGAGCCGCCTGCCGACGTCCATCTCCTGCTTGCTCGGCCCCGAGCCCCGCATGACCGCGAAGATCACGATCGCCACGACGACGACCGCGAGCACCGCGAGGACGACGTTGCGCAGGGCGGGCGACATGCGGCTGGAGTAGTTCAGCAGCATCATGCCCATGATCCCGGCCATCGGCAGGACGAAGAGCATCTGCGTCCACTGCCGCCCGCCGGGCAGCGGGATCTCCGGCGGCGCCTCCAGGACCAGCTCCCCGGAGGGCAGCGCGGGGGAGGGCTTGCGGGCGTGGCGCTGTACGACCTCGGTACCCACGCTGTTCCTCCTGGCATCGCGACGACTCGTCCCAGCGGACCGCCCCATCGTCACGCGCCGCTCGCACGGCGTGGGCGTCCTGGCATGAAGGTGACGACCGCCGATCCCGCCGGGAGGTGACGGTCGTCGAGGGCCGTCGCGGAGAGGGCTGGCAGGAAGCGGACCGAGACCGCCAAGGGGGCGGTCGCGCGCTTACGTTTCCGAGGGATTCCCGCGTCCGCTGGGGACGGGGACGCCAGCGAAAGGAGGGAGCGCATGGGCGATCAGCTGCACGGCGTGCTCGGAACGCTCGACCGGACGGCCGTCATGGCCGGCAACGTGGCGGGCAACATCGAGGGCCACCGGGCCTCGCTGCAACCCATCGTGGCCGCGCTGCAGGGCCAGTGGGTCGGGCAGGCGCCGATCGCCTTCACCCAGGCCCACACGAACTGGGAGCAGAGCATCACCCGGCTCGTCGCGGCCCTGAACAACCTGGGCGAGAACACCCGGTTCTCGTCGGCCCAGTACATGACGGCCGACGAGACCGGATCCGCGGCGGTCAACCAGGCCGGCGGCGGGGCGCCGTTCAACGGCGCGCTCGCCTAGGGAGAGGAGGAAACGCTCACATGACTGATCTGATCAGGGGCAACTTCGGCCAGCTGGACGATCTCGCCCAGCAGATCATGAACACGGTCGGGCGCGTCCAGGAGGAGATGGACACCTGGCGCAGCACCTCCGGTGCGACCGAGGCGGACTGGATGGACGCCGCAGGCGGTCAGTTCGCGGAGGTCAGCGCGGCCTGGCAGCAGGTGTCCACCGCGCAGCAGCAGATGCTCGACGCGCTGCGCGGCGGTGTCATCACCGCCAACGGCGAGCTCCAGCAGGCGCTCTCGTCGGCGGTCGCGCGGGTCGGCAGCACCTCGATCTGACCCGTACGAACCCGGAAAACCCAGAGAGGGAACGGCAGACGCTGTTCCCTCTCTGCACGTTTCCCTTTCTGCACGTTTCCCTCTCCGCACGTTCTCCAGGACGGGTGGTCAGCGTTCGGGGGTGGGCGGGTCAAGGAGGAAGACCTGGTCCGGGGGTTCCTCGCGGCCGGGCGCGGGCGGCAGGGCCTCGGCGGGACGCGCGTGCCAGCCGGTGCGGCGGCCGCCGGCGATGATCACCGCCACGACC
>JBOHBY010000779.1:0-2150 GCA_050698635.1 Spirillospora sp. | reverse complement strand
CCGCCGAACACCCAGGCGTCCGCGCTGCCGTGCGGCGCCCCGACCGCCAGATCATGGACGATCCCGACCGGCATCCCCGCGTCCTCCGCCGCCCGCTGGGCCGCCGCGAGCTGCCCGTCCAGCCGCCACAGCAGCCATGCGTAGAAGAGGCCGCGCAGGTGGTAGCCCATGTCCTCGGCGACGACCCGGCTGCCGCGGGTCCGCAGCTCCGGCGGCCAGCGCCGCCAGTCGGCCGTGCCCTGCTCCTCGCTGATCGCGCACCAGACGCCGAACGCCTCCGCCGCGTCGCCCTCACGCCGGCGGAAGTCGTCGAACTCCGGTTCGCGGCGGTGGCCGCGCGGCCGGTACATCGCCTCGAACGCCGCCATCTTGGCCGTCCAGACAGCGTCCCTGTCGAGCGGCCCTCCGCGCCCACGCAGATCGGCGGCCAAGGCCGCGAACCGCTCCCGCTCCCCTGCGGGCAGCGCCGCGTACTCCGGCATGTCCTCGACCCGGAGGTAGATCGGCGAGGGGAAGCGGCGGCTCATCGGCGCGTAGGGCGACGGCGCGACCGGCGGGACGGGCTCGTTCGCGTGCAGCGGATTGACCAGGACGAACCCCGCCCCCAACGCCCGTCCGCTCCACTCCGCGAGATCCGCCAAATCGCGCAGATCGCCGATGCCCCATGACCCCCGCGACCGCAACGAGTACAGCTGCGCCGTGAAACCCCACGTCCTGGGCGGCGGCGGCAGCGACGCCGGAGCCACGAGCAGCGTCGTGTACGCCGTCCGCTTCCCCCATCGCACACGGAGCCGATGCCACCCGGACGGCACGTCCCCCAGCCCCGCCAGCGGCCGGAACGCCTCCTCCGCCGAGCGCGGCGGCAGGAGGACCTCCCCCGCGCCACAATCGATCTCCACCTCAAAGCCGTCGTCTTCAGCCATACGGCTCCGAAGCGCCGCGATGATCCGCTCGCCCGTCACAGCAGCACCGTCCGACCGGCGGACGATGAGGTTCGGCACCCCGGAACGCCGCCGCTCCCGAAACCGCGCCAGCGCGTCACGGACGGCGGCGGGCGACGACGCGTCCACGGCGAGCGCCCGCAGTACAGCGACCAGCGTGTCGCGGGAGACCACGACCTCCCGCCCACGCCAGTCGTCGTACCGGGTCGCCACGCCGTGCAGGCCCGCCAGCCTGGCCAACTCGTCGTCTAACACCCCTGCACCATGCCCTGCCGCGAAGGGCTCACGCCGTCCAGATGTCAGGCTTGCGGTCGATCCAGGGACGGGCCTCCTCCAGCTGCGCGGACAGCGAGATCAGCGTTCCCTCCCCGCCGAGCCGCCCCGCCAGCATGATCCCGATCGGCAGCCCCTCCTCGCTCCAGTGCAACGGCACGTTCACGGCGGGCTGCCCAGAGATGTTGTACATCGCGCAGAACGGCGTGAAGCGCTTCTGCCTCTCGAAGTTCTCGGCCGGCTCCTGGTCATGGAAGTACCCGATCGGGGCGGGCGGCTCGGCGAGCGTCGGATGCAGGATCGCGTCGAACTCGTCCATCACCGGGAACGCCACCCGCAACGCCCCCTGCAACGCCGCGTGGGCCTGGAAGACCTGCGTCGCCGTCGTCGCCTCACCACGAGCCCGCAGCCAGCGGGTCAGCGGCTGGAGGAGGTGCTCGCTGTCACCGGCGACGGGCGTGATCGTCGCCATCACGCCCCACAGCGTCTCGAAATGCGGGACGAGATCGGGCCCGAACACCCGCGGTATGTCCACGACCTCGTGGCCCAGCTCCACCAGCAGCTCGGACGTCGCCTCGTAGGCGGCGACACAGTCGGGATGCACCACGGCACCAGGAACGGCGGGCTCCAGGCTCCGCCCGATACGCAGCCGTCCCGGCGGGCGCCCAACATACGAGGCGAACGTCCCCTCGACGTCCGGCGCCGCGTACATGTCGCCCGGCATATGGCCCGCCATGACGTCAAGCAGTAGCGCCGCGTCACCGACGGTCCGGGCGATGGGTCCGTTAGCGGACAGGCCGAAAAGATCGGGGACGATCGGCCCGTGCGAGACCCGTCCCCGGGTCGGCTTGATCCCGAAGAGCCCGCACACGCTGCTCGGGATCCGGATCGAGCCGCCGCCGTCGCTGCCCTGCGCGACCGGCGACAGCCCGGACG
>JBOHBY010000778.1:0-6341 GCA_050698635.1 Spirillospora sp. | reverse complement strand
GCGATGACCCCGCCGGGCAGGGACCCGGCGACGAACCCGAGCGTCCGCGCGCCGAGGACCAGCCCGAGCGCGGACAGGCCGTGCGGCCCGTCCAGGACGGCGAGCGTCAGCGCCGTCGGCATCATCCCGGTCGCCGCGGCCGAGGCGGAGTAGCTCAGCCACAGGCGCCGGAACGGTCCTTCACGAAGAAGCGTCAGCATCACCTCACCGCCACTCCGAGCGCGCCAGCACGAGCGTGGGCGAGCCGAGTTCGGCCGCCAGGTCCGGCAGGTAGTTCGCGCATTCCTCGGCGGGCCGGGTGGAGTGCGGGGTGAGGTGCCGCGCGCGTTCTCGAAGGTCGTCGGGGTCGGCCGTGGCGTTGAGGCCGTTGGCCTCCAGCCATTCGTCGTTGAAGGCCGTGGCCAGGTAGCGCTCGCCGCGATCCGCGGCGAGGAAGGCGACCTGCTGTTTCGGTCCGCCCCGCATCGCCTTGGCGAGCGCGACGGTGAGGGCCGCACCGGTGGACACGCCTGCGAGCAGTCCCTCCGAGCGCACCAGGGTGCGGCAGGCCTGGAAGGCGTCCTGGTCGGTGACCTTGTACACCTCGTCCAGCAGCGACAGGTCAGGCAGGTTGGACGGCGTCCAGCTCAGCCCCACCCCTGGGGTCAGGTACGCATGCGGCTCACCACCGAAGACGGTCGAGCCGTACACGTCGACGCCGATCACCTCGACGTGCGGCGCGTGTTCCCTGACCGCGCGGGCGATGCCGCCGAGTTGGCCACCGGTGGAGACGGTGCAGACGACCGCGGACAGGTTGCGGGTCTGCGTCAGCAGCTCACGGGCGGTGGCGCTGTAGTGCGCTTGGCCGTTGAGCGGGTTGAAGCACTGGTCCGGACGGAAGGAGCCCGGGGTCTCGCGGTGCAGCCGGTTGGCCAGTTCGATCCGGGTCTTGTGGTAGGAGCCGGAGTCGTCGGGCTCGTCCACGACGATGATCTCCGCGCCGAAGGCCTCCAGCAGGCCGCGGTTGGTGGGAGTGATCTTCGGGTCCACCACGGCCACCACCCGGTAGCCGCGGGACGCGCCGATCATCGCGAGCGCGATGGAGAAGTTCCCCGACGAGGACTCGATGAGCGTGCCGCCCGGACGCAGCCGCCCGGTCCGTTCGGCGTGCTCGACGATGTACCAGGCGGGCCGGTCCTTGAGGCTTCCCGCGGGATTGGCGTTCTCCAGCTTGACGACGAGTCGCGCCTCGTCGGGCGTCGTGAGATTGCGCAGGCCCACCACGGGCGTTCCGCCGATGACGTCCAGGATTTGGGGCACGCGGGCACGGCGTATCGACTTCATGGGTGACGATCCTTTTCAGTCGCGAAGCATGACATGGGCATGTATGCGCCGGCATCCGGGGTCGGCGCACGCGACTGATCAGGTTCGGAGAACGCAAAGCGCGGCCAAGGCGGCGGCACCGGTGCGGTACGCCGCCAGGCCGAAGCCGTTTAACGGCTCGCCCGGCAGAGGCAGAACGCCCCCGTGCGGGCTCAACTCCTTGACGGTCAGAAGGAAATCCGCCACTGGGGCGGGGGCGGAGACGGGTGGACCCGTCGCCTGCGAGTCGGGCGTCACCCCATGCGGCGGATCCACGTGGCATGGCTCGACGTCCGCCGTCGCTTCCGAGGTCAGGCCGGACGCGGTGTCGGCCGGCGGCTCTGCGCGATCCGCGGTGTCCGACAGCACATGTTCGCCGTGGCAGTGCCCCAAGGGAACGCACGGCGAGCCGTAGGCAAGGAAGATCGCGACGACGAGCGAGCCGAACAGGCGCCTGCGCAGGCGCCTGTGACTTCGCCCCGGTCGTGTCGCGCGTTCCACAATCCCGTGATGTTAGCCTCAGCGCTCCATTTCACTCCAGCGAGTCGGTATGAGCGATTTTCAATGTTTATTAAAATTAGCTAGAAGGCGCACTGAGGATGGTTTTCTAGGGATACTTATAGATCATCTTCTGAAGCGTGCATTGAAGCCGAGGTTCTCAATCGTCCCTCATATCCGGCATCGTCCACCTCGATGCCGCATTCGAGGAGTTCTTGCCGTTCGCCGGATCGGTGTCAGGCGGGTTCAGGGGTCGAGGTCGACCCGTCGACCCGCCGCGCTCCGGGCGATGACCGGACGACCTCGGACCGTCTCCTACTCACCGACCGGCTCCGGGCCTTCGGGCTGTGGGGTGGAGCCACAGTGGTTCGGGTCGCATTCGGCCTTGTGATCGCGGCCCCACAGGGAGGGGTCGCGTTCGGTGGCTCGGGCGAGGTGCACCAGCCGGAGCCGCCTTTTTCCTCGGGAGGGTGGAAGGCAGGGCGGTGAAGGTCTCGGGGAGCACGCGACCATGCCGGTAACCTGTTCGCCGTCGTACATCCGCGGCAGTGCGGTGCAGTGCCACCAGCGGATCTCGTCACCTCGACCGTCTTGGGCGCCGGGCCAGGAGTAGTCCGCCGGATCCGGCATCAGGTAGTGGACGGCCTCGGGGTCCAGCTGGGCTTGGAGCCATGGTCCGCCGCCGCCGCGGCCGAGCCTGAGCCGTCCGGCCTCCTCGTACAGGGCGCAGACGATGTGCCCCCCTTTGGCGGGTAGCCGCTGCGGCACTCCGGAGCCATAATCAGGGCGGCCCAGGGAGCGGCTGTTCACGGTCGGCAGGGCCGAACGCACTTCCCGCGCTGTACGTCCAGGCGCCAATCGGTGATGAGGAGGCCGATATGGCAAGACGAGGGCGGAACCTGCGGACCCGAGCATCGGTGTTGGTGGCCGGTGCCGTCGTCCTGACGGCGCCGGTGGCTACAGCCGGCGCGGCAGCGGGCAACGGTGCCGCGCTTGGTGACGTGGGCAAGCGGGCGGCACCGGCCGATGTCGCCAAGTGGGTGGTGGAAATGGACACCACCGAGTTACGCGGACTGCTGGCGAGTGGTCGGGTGACCTCGGTCCGATTGGTCAAGGCGTACCAGGCGCGCATCGACGCTTACGAGCAGGCGTATGCCGACCAGCCTGGTGTCAACGCGGTCATTCGCAGAGACCCCACGGCGATCGCCGATGCCGTCCGACTCGACGCCGAACGTCGGCAGGGGCACGTCCGCGGCCCGCTGCACGGCATACCGCTCCTGATCAAGGACAACTACGACACCGAAGACCTGCCCACGTCGAGCGGCTCGCTGGCGCTGAGGCACTGGCGCGCCCCCGATGACGCCGAGCAGGTCGCGCGGCTGCGCGCGGGCGGCGCGATCATCGTCGCCAAGACCAACCTGCACGAGTTCGCCTCCGGGATCGAGACCCTCAGCTCGCTCGGCGGACAGACCCGCAACCCCTACGACCAGACCCGCAACCCGGGCGGCTCCAGCGGCGGCACGGGTGCCGGTATCGCGGCCGGGTTCGGCGCGGCCGGTCTGGGCTCGGACACCTGCGGCTCCATCCGCAGCCCGGCGGCGCACAACAGTCTGGTCGGGTTGCGGCCGAGCCAGGGGCTGTCCAGCCGCGACGGCATCGCGCCACTCTCCGACACCCAGGACACCGGCGGCCCCATGGCCAAGTCGATCAGCGACATCGCGCTGATCCTGGACGCCACTGCCGGATACGACCCGGACGACCCGTCCACCAGGGCGTCCATCGGACGGATCCCCCGCACCTACACCACCGCTCTGGACGACACCGCCCTGGTCAACGCCCGCATCGGCGTGTTCACCGACTACCTGAGCACCTCGGAGCCCGCGCAGGCGACGACGTCGCTGGTCCGGGCGGCCACCAGGGACATGGCCTCGCAGGGCGCGACCATCGTCGATCTGCCGGCCCAACCCGCGCTGACATCGGCGGTGGACGCCTCCTGGGTGTTCCCCGACGAGACCGAACGCGACCTCAACCGCTACCTGGCGGCGCCAGGCTCACGCTTCCCCCGCTCGCTGGCCCGGCTGAAGCCACCGGCCGAGATCGTCACCCTGGACGACATCGTCGCCTCCGGCCAGGTCACACCCACGGTCCTGAAGCGGCTCAAGGAACGGCTGGGCACCTCGACCGGCCCGCAGGACGGTTACCACCAACGGCTGGCCCGGCGACTCCAGGCGCAGCGGTTGCTCCACAAGCTGTTGAAGGACCACAACCTGGACGCCCTGGTCTACCCGGCCGTCTCACAGCAGGCCGCCCCTATCGGGCAGCCTCAGGACGGGCTCAGGATCTGCGCCCTCGCCGCCAACACCGGGTTCCCCGCCCTGACGATTCCCGCCGGCTTCACACCCGACGGCATGCCGGTGGGTGTCGAACTGCTGGGGCGGCCGTTCAGCGAACCCAGATTGCTCGGGCTCGCGTTCGACTACCAGCAAGCAACACATCACCGTCGACCACCGGCAAGCACCCCGCCCCTGCACTGACCCCGCCGCCACAGCGAAACGCCTCCCAGAGCACCGGCGAGGTCGTGGTTGAGGACGTGATCGGCGGTGGCGCTGAAGACTGGTTCGGCGCGGCGGCGACCTTCGAGGGAGTCGGCGCGGGTTCGTCAGTGGTGGTTCGTGAGTGCGGTCAGGCCGGTTTCGAGGAGTGGGTGAACCGCGTGGCCGACCTCGTCGAAACCGGCGCCGACGGTCTGGCCGTGCAGGTGGCGGTAGTGGATGCCTTCGAGGATCGCGGCGAGCTTGAACGCCGCGAGGCCCAGATAGAAGCCGAAGTGGGAAAGTTCGCGGTCGCTGCGGGTGGCGTACCGGGCGACGATCTCGTCCTCGGTGAGGAAGCCCGGCGCGGACGCGGCGTCGGTCACCTCGCTCCCGCCGCGCAGCTCGCCGAGGCGCTGGTAGACGACGAGCAACGCCAGGTCGGTCAGCGGATCGCCCAGGGTGGCCATCTCCCAGTCGATGACGGCGGCCGGTCGGTCCCGGTCGTCGGTGAGCACGTTGTCCAGCCGGTAGTCCCCGTGCACGATGCCCGGCGCCGAGCCCGGAGGGACGTCGGCGGCGAGCCTCGCGTGCAGTTCGTCCGCGGCGGGCAGGTCGCGGCAGTGCGACGCGTCGAGCTGCTTGCGCCAGCGGCGCACCTGGCGGGCGAGGAAGCCCTCCGGACGTCCGAAGTCGGCGAGCCCCACGGCCGCGGGGACGAGTCCGTGCAGGGTGGCCAGGGTGTCGATCAGGCCGGTGGCGATCGTCCGGGTGCGTTCCGGGCCGAGCGGCGCGAGCTCGGCGGCACGGCGGTAGGGCGTCCCCTCGACTCGTTCCATCACGTAGAACGGGGCGCCGATCACGCCGTCGTCCGTGCATAGGGCGTAGGTCGTCGGGACCGGCACGGCGGTGTCCCGCAACGCGGACATGACCCGGTACTCGCGGGCCATGTCGTGCGCTGTCGCGAGGACGTGCCCGAGCGGGGGGCGGCGCACGATCCAGGTCGCCCACCCGTCGCTCACCTCGTAGGTGAGGTTTGACTTGCCACCGGCGAGGACGCGTGCGGTGAGTTCCCCGTCCGCGCCCGGCACCTCGGCGGCGAACCATTCGCTGAGCCGGGCCATGTCCAGCCCCGGCGGATTCGTGGCCTTCGCACCTTCGGGCATTCGGACTCCCTCACTGCTGCTAAGCGCTTGCTCGAAGAGCAGATGCCATGGGCTTGGACGGGACGTCCAATCTCCCACGCGGCTACGCCACCCGCGCCCGGCCGTGGTGCTGTGCCGGGTGGGCTCCGCTACGGCGTGTACTGGCGTTTTCTGGCTCGGCGGAGTGCGAAGGTACACACGATGGCCGCCTTGATGAACAGGCGGACGAGGATTGCCAGCGGCACGATATCCGCATCCCACTCCGGTTGTCGGAAGCCGGGCGGAGGGTCCGGCGATCGGCTCCGGACGATCGGCTCCGGGCCGTCCTGCGTGCCTATGCACTGACCGTTGGCGAGCGGCCGCACGGCAGCGAACTGGGCGCTCTTCTGCACCGCGACGAGCATGTGGCGCGGGCGCACCAGGAGCTCAACGACCTTGTTCGGGACCTGATCGCCGATGCTGTTGAGGCGGGGGACGTCCGCGACGATGTACCGGCCGACGAGCTTGCCCGCTGTTGCATTCACGCGGTGGCGGTGGCGGCGGCCGCCGGTCGGGCGGCCGTCCTCACCACGATGAGGCTGGCGTAGAGGCGCGGGTCGGCGGGGTTTGAGCGTGTGACCCGCGTGCGGCGACGATTCCGGCGACCACTCCGGCGGCCGCTCCGGCGACGGTAAAGGGGCGATGGCCGGTCATTCGGTGTCGGCGAGTGCGTCGCCGTCCGGCGGCGGCACGCAGGGGCGGCACAATGAGCAGGACGTCATGTTCGCCCAGATGATGATCCCGCATCATCGTCAGGCGATCGAGATGGCCGATCTCGCCGCCACCC
>JBOHBY010000777.1:0-8540 GCA_050698635.1 Spirillospora sp. | reverse complement strand
TACGGATCCTGGATCCCCCTGGTCGCCGCTTTGCGGCTTCCCGGGGGATCCTTCGCTTTGCCCGGGGGGGCGACCCCCCGGACCCCCCGGTGCCGCCACCATCCCCCACCCGCCCGCCCCCGGGGCTCCGCCCCTGGCCCCCGGCCCTGGCCCCTGTTCCCTCGGCTGGTGCTTACGCTTATGGGTATGCGGAAGAAGAAGTGGGGGGTCTTGGGGGCTGGGGTTGATGTTGCCTGGGTTGTTGTGTTCGTCGTGGTTGGGCGGGCTACGCATGACGAGGGTGGGAGCGTTGCGGGGTTTGCTGGGGCTGTTTGGCCGTTTCTTGTTGGGCTCGCGGTTGGGTGGGTCGTCTGTCGGGGGTGGCGGCGGGCTGAGGTGGTGGTGCCCGTTGGGGTTGTTGTTTGGGTGAGCACTGTGGGGGTGGGGATGGTGCTGCGGGGCGTGTCGGGGCAGGGGACTGCTCTTGCGTTCGTGGTTGTGGCGTTCTTGTTCCTGGGGGTGGGGCTGGTTGGGTGGCGGCTTGTTGTGGGACGTCTCCAAATGACCGGGCGGTCTGTTTGCTGATCGGCGCGATTGACTCTGGCGTGGCCTGCTGATGAAGTTACCGGCGAGTCAGGCTGCTGAAGGGGACACGGATGGCATCTGCGCTGCGCGACTGGCTGGACGAGCCGAACACCGGACGCGGCGTCCACCTGGCGGCCGACGATGGTGGCTGGGAGTTCCGCGGGTACGGTGAGCTCGCGTCCGCCGCGCGACGCACCGCCGGGGCGCTGATCGAAGAGGGGGTGCGGCCCGGTGATGTCGTGTGTCTTGTGCTGCCCACCGACTTCGAGTGCATCGAGACCTACTTCGGGGTGTGGGCGGCGGGGGCTACCGTCTGCCTGATCACGCCGCCGTTGTTCCAGGACGGGGACGACTATGTGGCGCATGTCGCCGCGATCCTGCGGCAGGCGGCGCCCGTGCTGGTCATCTCGTCCAAGGACCTGACCGAGTACGCGGCGCGGGCCATGGACGCGGCGGGGATGAGCGGGGAACCGTGGCAGCCCCGGCGGGCCGGTGAGGCGGGGGTGCAGCCGGTCGGGGAGCTGGCGTTGTTGCAGTTCACGTCCGGGTCCAGCGGGGCGCCCCGGGGGGTGATGGTCACTTGGGAGAATTTGGAGGCCAACACCGAGTTGATCGCCCGGACCGCCGGGTTCGCCGAGGATGACTCTGTGGCGTCCTGGCTGCCGCTGTATCACGACATGGGGCTGATCGGGTGCTTCCTTACCCCGATCGCGCGGCAGGCCACGCTCAGGCTGCTCCGGCCCGATCATTTCATCCGGGATCCCGCCCGGTGGATCCGGTGTTTCGGGGAGGCCGCGCATACCGCGGCGCCGCCTTTCGCGTATGCCTATGCGGCGCGGCGGGTCAAGCCGGAGCAGTTGGAGGGGGTCGACCTTTCGGGGTGGCGGACGGCGATCGTCGGGGCCGAGCCCATCGACCCGCATGCGCTGGAGTCGTTCGCGCGGCTCGTGGAGCCGTTCGGGTTCTCGCGGACCGCCTACATGCCCGCGTTCGGGATGGCGGAGACGACGCTGCTGGTCACGATGGACGCGGAGCGTCGTGATCCGCTGGCGGTGCGGCCCGATCCGGACGCGTTGTCGTTCGGGGAGCCCGTGCGGATTCTGGCGGAGCACACGCTGGGGGCGGAGTCGGTCGGGGCCAAGGCCGGGTGGGTCGTCGGGTGCGGGACGCCGAAGCCGGATGTGCCGGTGACGATCGTGGACGATGACGGGCGCGAGTTGGGGGAAGGGCTGCTCGGGGAGATTGTTGTCGAGGGCGCTTCTGCTTGTCCGGGGTATTACGCGGGGGCTGAGGGTAAGTCGACTCGGTTCGCTGATGGGAAGGTGTTCTCGGGGGACGCGGGGTTCTTCTACTCGGGGCAGCTTTTCGTGCTGGGGCGGATGGGCGACAGCATCAAGGTCCGCGGGCGGTCCGTGTACGTCGAGGATCTCGAGGCGAAGATCGCCGAGGCCAGCGGGCTCGGGAAGGGGCGGATCGCCGTCGTGAGTGTTCCGGGGGCCGGGACCAAGGGGCTCGCGCTGTTCGCCGAGACACAGGACGAGGCGTGGATCGGCGGAGTTCGTGAGATGTTGCGGCGGAGGCTTGGTGGTGACGTCGAACTCACCGTCGTGGTGGGTGTCGGGCTGATCCAGCGGACGTCCAGTGGCAAGCCGCGGCGGCGGTACATGTGGGAGCGGCTGCGGGCGGGGCAGATGGAGGGGGCACGCGTCGTCCACGGCACGATCGGTTGAATTGCTAAAGCCGGTGACGACAGGACACGATGGCGTTGACGCCGTGAGAGGTCGACGATGCCGGCTGTTGCCAGAACGCTGTTCCGCCTGGGGGCCCGCCTGGGTTCCACCGCCCAGAACGCCCTGGAGGTCGCCCGGTTCGGCGGGTTCGACACGGATGAGGACGCCTCGCCCTGCGAGGTTGTGACAGAGCAGCGGGTCTATCGGCTCCGGCACTATTTCCCCGGTGGGGGCGGCGGGCCGGTGGTGCTGCTCGTCCCGCCGCTGATGATCACCGCGGCGGTGTACGACATCTCCTCGCGGGTCAGCGCGGTGCGGGTGCTGCGGGATCTCGGCGCCGATCCGTGGGTCGTCGACTTCGGGGCGCCGGAGCGGGAGCCGGGCGGGCTGGAGCGGACGATCACCGACCATGTGCTGGCGGTGAGCGACGCCGTCGACCGGGTCCGGGACCTGACCGGGCGGGACGTCCATCTCGCCGGGTATTCGCAGGGCGGCATGTTCGTCTACCAGGCGGCGGCGTATCGGCGGAGCGAGGGCGTCGAGTCGATCGTGACCTTCGGCAGCCCCGCTGACACGAGTGTCGGGCTTCCGTTCGGGCTGCCGGGGTGGCTGGCGTCCGAGGGTGTCGAGCGGGTTCCCGACTGGATTCTCGGCGGGTTCGCCGTCCCGGGGTGGGTGACGCGGTTCGGGTTCCAGCTGCTGAGCCCGGTGAAGTCGGTGCGGTCGCGGGTCGACTTCATCCGGCAGCTGCACGACCGGGAGCGGCTCGCGCCGAGGGAGCGGCAGCGGCGGTTCCTGGAGCGGGACGGGTGGGTGTCGTGGCCCGGGCCCGCGCTGGCGGAGTTCGTGCGCCAGTTCGTCCAGCACAACCGGATGCTCACCGGCGGCTTCGTCATCGGCGACCGGCTCGTCACGCTGGCCGACATCACCTGCCCGGTGCTGACGTTCGTCGGCGAGGTCGACGAGATCGCGCCGCCGCCGATGGTGCGCGGGATCCGGCGGGCGGCGCCGCGCGCGCAGGTGTACGAGGCGTCCCTGCGCGCCGGGCATTTCGGGCTCGTCGTCGGGAGCCTCGCGATCGCGCGGACCTGGCCCGCTGTCGCGGAGTGGGTGAAATGGCGTGGGGGTGAGGGCGGGCTGCCTGAGATCGTCGTGCCTGTTCGTGGGGATGAGGAGGCTGCTCCGGCCGGGTTGCCGGGAGGGGCCGCCGGATATGGGCTTCAGCTTGTTGTGGGGGTGGGAGGGAATGCGGCGCGGTCGGCATATCGGACGGCGTCGCGGGCCATTCATGGGACGCGGCAGCTTGGTGGTGAGGCGGCGCAGAACCTTCCGCGGTTGGCGCGGCTGGAGCGCATTCAGTCGGATACGCGTATGTCGATGGGGCTGTTGCTGGACGAACATGCTCAGCGCATGCCCGGTGAGGTTTTCTTTCTGTACAAGGGGCGGCCTTACACGCATGACGCCGCCAAGCGGCGTATTGACGCCGTTGTTCGTGGGCTGATCCATATTGGGGTGCGGCGGGGGGACGCGGTCGGTGTGCTGATGGGCACCCGGCCCACCGCGCTCGCGCTTGTCGCCGCGCTCAGTCGGCTGGGCGCGGTCGCGGTGCTGCTGCGTCCTGACGGGGACCCTGCGGTGGAGGCGCGGTTGAGCCAGGTGAGGCGGGTCATCGTCGATCCGGAGCACGCGGCTCGGGTGGAGGGTGTGGAGGGTGTTGAGGCGTTTCTGCTGGGTGGGGTGGGGCGTGGTGATCGTGGGGCCTTGATGGACATGGAGAGTATCGATCCTGGGGCGGTTGAGTTGCCGGGGTGGTATCGGCCCAATCCTGGGCGGGCGGGTGATCTCGCTTTCGTTGTTTTCCGGGGGGACGGTTCGCAGGTGCGGGCCAGCCGGATCACTAACCGGCGGTGGGCGCTGTCGGCGTTCGGGACGGCGTCGTCGGCTGCGCTGTCGCCGTCCGACACCGTCTACAGCATTACGCCGCTCCAGCATCCTTCGGCGCTTTTGATGAGCATTGGCGGTGCTGTCGCGGGTGGGGCCCGGCTCGCGTTGGCGACCGCCTATGACCCTGAGACTTTTTGGGATGAGGCTCGGCGGTATGGGGTGACCGTCGCTTCATATACGTGGACGTTGCTTCGTGATCTGGTCGAGGCGCCGCCTGATCCGGCGGAGCGGCATCATGCGGTTCGGCTTTTCATCGGGTCTGGGATGCCGCGTGGGTTGTGGCGACGGGTCGAGGAGCGGTTCGCTCCGGCGCGGGTATTGGAGTTCTACGCGTCGACGGAGGGCGAGTCGGTTCTGGTCAACCTGAGCGGCAAGAAACCCGGGTCGCTGGGACGGCCGCTGCCCGGCAGCGCCGAGGTGCGGCTCGCCCGGTACGACCTGGACGACGGACGCCTGGCCGAGGGGCCGGACGGCTTCGCCGTCGAATGCGAACCCGGCGAGATCGGGATGCTGCTCGCCCGGGTGCGGCTGGCGGCGGCGGGGACGGCTGTGTCCTATGTGGGGGGACGACCCCCCACACCCCCCGGGTCGGCGGTTCGGGTCGTCCGGGGCGTGTTCGCGCCCGAGGACGCCTGGACGATCACCGGTGACCTGTTCCGGCGGGACGCCGACGGCGACTTCTGGCTGGCCGGACGGGAGGCCGAGCTGATCAGGACGGCGGACGGGATCGTCCCGCCGGGGCCGATCAGGGACGCGCTCGGCGATCTGCCCTACGTCGACACCGTCGCCGTCTACGGGATCGCGGTGGGGGAGACGGAGATCGCCGCGGCGGCGGTGACCCTGCGCGGTGCCGCCGAGGTGAAACCGCTCGATCTCTCGGAGGCGTTGCTGCGGGTGGAGCCTGGGCTGCGGCCGGCGATCGTCCGGGTCGTGGACGAGATCCCCGTGACGGCCGGGCGGCGGCTGCGCACGGCGCCGCTGAGCGGTGAGGGCGTCCCCGCGGCCGGTGAGGGAACGGCCTACTACCGGGACAAGGCGGGCGCGTACCGGCCGTTGACGGACGCGGCCCGGCGGCGGCTCCGCAAGGCGCCGGCCGCCCGCGAGGCACGGTGACCGGGGAGTCACAAGTCACGGGCGATAAGTCTGGACTTACTGTCGTCCGTCGCGTTACAACGAAACGAAGGCGACAGCGACCGGTCGTCTGTCGCGCGCTTCCGGAGGGGTCATGACGAGCGTCCTCGCGCCGCCGCCGGCGGGCAGCGGCCTGAAAGCGGTCCCCGGGGTGGGCGGCATACCGTACCTCGGCAGCACGATCGCCGTGATGCGGAACCCGATCGGGACGGCCCGCAGGCGGTACGCCGAGTACGGGCAGGTCTCCTGGGGATGGCTGCTCGGGCAGCGGACGGTCACCGTCCACGGGCCAGAGGGCGTCGAGGCCGTCCTGGTCAACCGGGACAAGGCGTTCGCGAGCGGGCCCGCGTGGAGCTACTACATCGGGCCGTTCTTCAACCGCGGCATCATGCTCCTGGACTTCGAGGAGCATCTGCACCACCGGCGCATCATGCAGCAGGCGTTCACCCGTCCGAGGCTCGGCGCCTACATGGACGCGATGGCGCCCGGCATCGTCGGCGGCCTGGACGCCTGGCGCCCCGGCCCCGGCTTCAAGGTGTACGACCACGTCAAGCAGCTCACGCTCGACCTCGCCGCGGACGTGTTCATGGGCGTCGAGCTGGGGGACGCCGAGCGCGCGCGGGTCAACGGGGCGTTCATCGACGCCGTCCGGGCGGGGACGGCGTACGTGCGCTTCCCCGTCCCCGGGTTGCGCTGGCATCGCGGGCTCCAGGCCCGCAAGGTGCTGGAGGAGTTCTTCTACCGGCACCTGCCCGCCAAGCGCCGCGACACCGGCGACGACCTGTTCTCGGCACTGTGCGCTGCCGAGTCCGACGACGGGCAGCGGTTCACCGACGAGGACGTCGTCAATCACATGATCTTCGCGTTGATGGCGGCGCACGACACGACGACGATCACGCTGTCGTCGATGGCGTACTACCTCGCCAAGTTCCCGGAATGGCAGGAACGGCTCCGCGAGGAGTCCCGGGCCCTGGGCGTGGACGGGCTCGGGTACGCCGAGCTGGACGAACTCACCGGCATGGACATGGTGATGAAGGAGGCCATGCGGCTGATCACGCCCGTTCCGGCGCTGCCGCGCAAGGTCGTCAAGGACACCTCCGTCCTCGGCTTCCACATCCCCGCCGGGACGACCGTCGTGATCCCGATGCTCAGCAACCACCGCATGGCCGACTGGTGGCCCGACCCGGACACGTTCGACCCGGGGCGGTTCTCGCCGGAGCGCCGCGAGGACAAGGTCCACAAGTACGCGTGGTCGCCGTTCGGCGGCGGCGCGCACAAGTGCATCGGGATGTACTTCGCCGGGATGCAGGTGAAGTCGATCCTGCACCAGCTGCTGCTGAGATACCGCTGGAGTGTGCCCGAGCGGTACGAGATGCCGCTGGACACCACGTCCCTGCCGTCGCCGAAGGACGGCCTTCCCGTCCGCCTCGACCGTCTGGAGCAGAGCCCATGAGCAAGGTCGTCGTGATCACCGGTGCCGCGCGGGGGATCGGGCTGGCCACCGCGCGGGCGGTGAAGGACAAGGGGGCCGTCGTCGTCATCGGTGACATCGACGAGGCGGCGGTCACGGAGGCGGCGGAGTCGCTCGGGGTCACCGGGTTCACGGTGGACGTGACGTCCCGCGCGTCGTTCACCGCGTTCCTCGGCGCCGCCGAGGAGGCGGCCGGGCCCATCGACGTCCTGATCAACAACGCGGGGATCATGCCGATCGGGCCCGTCGCGGACGAGAGCGACGCCGACGCCCGCCGCTGCGTCGACATCAACGTGCACGGCGTCATGCTCGGCACCAAGCTCGCCCTCGACCGGATGCTGCCGCGCGGCAGGGGGCACGTCATCAACATGGCGTCGGTGGCCGGTCTCACCTTCACGCCGGGCCTGGCGCTCTACAGCGCGAGCAAGGCCGCCGTCGTCGCGTTCACCGAGGCGGCGCGGCTGGAGGTCCAGGGGCGGGGTGTGCATGTCAGCGCCGTCCTGCCGACGTTCACCAACACCGAACTGATCGCCGGGACGCGCAACCCCAAGGGGATGCGGAACCGCGAGCCGGAGGAGATCGCCGCCGCCGTGGTGGAGCTGATCGGGCGGCCGCGGCCGCAGGCGATCGTCCCGCACAAGCTGGGGCGGCAGATCAGGCTCGGCGCGCTGTTCCCCGACCGGGTCAGGCAGGCCATCGCGCGCCGCTACGGGCTCGACACGATCTTCCTCGACTTCGACGCCGGAGCGCGGAAGTCCTACGACGCCCGGATCCGGACCGGGGACTGAGGCGCGTGGTGGTGCCTACGGGAAGGTTCGCGGTGTGACGCGAGCGGGCGGTCAAGGTCTTCGACGGCCCGGCCGACGCGGTCGTGGACGATCCTCACGGCGACGACCGCAAGCTCTGGGACTGATCCGCTAGATCCGTGCGGTCACGTGCTCCGCGATCGCCAGCGACGACGTCGCGGCCGGAGACGGGGCATTACGGACCGTTAGCACCGGGCCGTTGCGTCCGATGCGGAAGTCGTCGACCAGGGAGCCGTCGGGGTCGACGGCCTGCGCGCGGACCCCGGCGGGCGCCGTGACGACGTCCGCCGCCGTCAGGGCGGGCACGAAGCTCCGCGCCTCGGCGACGAACGCGCGCTTCACCGCCGATCCGTACAGCTCCTTCACGCCCGTCCGCCAATGCTCGCGGGCCAGGCGCCGGAAACCGGGCCGGCGGACGGTCTCCCACACCTCCGCCGGACGGACGTCACGCCACCGGTATCCCTCCCTGGCCAGGGCCAGGACGGCGTTCGGGCCGATGTCGACGCCGCCGTCCACGCGGCGCGTGAAATGGACGCCGAGGAACGGGTAGCGGGGGTCGGGCACGGGATAGATGAGGCCGCGAACGAGATCGGTCCGGGACGGGATCAGCCGGTAGTACTCGCCACGGAACGGGATGATCGCCGGTGCGGGCGAGTCGCCCGCCATGCGTGCCACGCGGTCGGAGTGCAGGCCCGCGCACACGATCAGCGTGTCGAAGGTCAGTTGCTCGGCCTCCGGTGATGCGGCCGTGATGGTGACGCGGTCGCCTCGTCGTGTGATGCGGACGACCTCGAAGCCGAGCCTGACCTCGCCGCCCGCCTGCGTCACGTCGTCGGCGAACGCGCGCGCCACCGCCGGGAAGTCGACGATCGCGGTGGTGGGGGAGTGCAGGGC
>JBOHBY010000776.1:0-1620 GCA_050698635.1 Spirillospora sp. | reverse complement strand
GCCGGAGCGTGAGCCGCTGGGTGCACTGCCGCAGCGGCACGGCCTCGTGCAGCGCGGCGCGCGCCTCCTCGGCCTGCCGGCGCGACGAGATCGGCCCGAGGTAGCGCGCGCCGTCGGCGCGGCACTCGCGGACGATCGACAGCCGCGGGAACGGCTCCACGGTCAGCTTCAGCCAGATCGCCCGCTCGGGGAACTTGGAGCGGCGGTTGTAGCGCGGCTTGTGCTCGGCGATCAGCCGGAGCTCGCGGACCTCGGCCTCCAGGCCGGTGGCGCACTCGATCGTCCGGACGTTCTCGGCGATGCCGACCATCTCCCGGACGCGCCACCGCGTCTCGGACCCGGTGAAGTAGCTGCGCACACGCGAGCGCAGGTCGCCGCTCTTGCCGACGTAGAGGACCTCGCCGGAGGCGTCCTCGAACAGGTAGACGCCGGGCGTGCTCGGGACGTCGTCGGCGAGGTGGCGTTTGCGGCGCTGCTCCGGCGTCGGGGCCTTGGCGAAGCTCCGCATCTCCTCCAGCGAGGTGACGCCGAACGACCCGAGCCGCTCGATCAGGCCGTGCAGGACCTCGACGGTCGCGCGGGCGTCGGCGAGGGCGCGGTGCGTCGGCTCGTGGGCCGTGCGGAAGAACCGGGACAGGGTGCTGAGCTTGGCGTTGGGGACCTCGTCCTTGGACAGGACGCGGCGCGCGAGGTCGACGGTGTCGACGACGGCGAACGTGGGCCAGGCGTACCCGTGCGCCGCGCACGCGGCCTTGAGGAAGCCGATGTCGAACGAGGCGTTGTGCGCGACGAGGACGCACCCGCGCGCGAACTCCAGGAACGCGGGCAGCACCGCCTCGATCTTCGGCGCTGCGGTCACCATCGCCGTGGTGATGCCGGTGAGGGCGGTGATGAACGGCGGGACGGGCCCGCCGGGGTCGACCAGCGTGCCGAGTTCGCCGAGCTCCTCTCCCCCGCGCACCTTCACCGCGCCGATCTCGGTGATGGCCGAGTCGGCGGCCGAGCCGCCGGTGGTCTCCAGGTCGACCACCACGAAGGTGACCCCCGACAGTGGTGTGCCGAGATCGTCCAGAGTTCCCTGGACACCGGACGTCCGGACACCGTGCGCAGCCGTCATGTGCGCGACCGTAGAGGACCCCACCGACAGAAGCCGGGGCCGCTAGGGTTGGGGGGCGCCGGGCCCGTCCCGCCGGTGGGGGCGCCGGGACGGTTCGGGGAGGCCGGGCGCGATCCGTCCGATCACACGTTCGCCCTGGTTAAGGTGCGGGCGGCTCGGGAACACACAGCCCACCGGCGGCGCAGCCCGGAAGGAGCGGGATCATCGACAGCGGCCCCGAAGCGACCCCCGGCGGCGAGGACCCCCCGGAAAGAACGTGTCCTTCCGAGGGGACGACCCCCGAGCCCTCCGGGGAAGAGCGTCTGGGGCGGCCGCTGCCGGAGCCGGTGCGCCAGGCGGTCGTGGAGGTCGCCGCCGAGGCGATCGGGGGCCTGCCGCTGGACGAGATCCCTCCGCCGCTGCGCCCGTTCGCGCGGTTCGAGCGCCGCAAGCGCGCCAAGCTCGCCGGGCAGCACATCGCGGCCGCCCTGGAGAAGGACTCCGGCTTCCGGCGGCGCGTCGCC
>JBOHBY010000775.1:0-2075 GCA_050698635.1 Spirillospora sp. | reverse complement strand
TCGCGGGTCGAGGCGGCGGCCAGGGCGCGCGTCCCGGCCGCCGCGAGCTGGCGCCGCCAGGCGTGCACGACCAGCGGCTCGAACTCGCCGATGTGCCGCTCGGCGACGTCCACGATCGTCTGGACCGCCTCGGCGGACGGCGCCTCGCTCGGCTCCTGCGTCAGCATGCTGTGCAGCAGGCTGACCTGCCACTCCGCGAGCCTGGTCATCGTCTGCCCGAACGCCCGGACGAGTCGGATCACGCCCTCCTCGTCCAGGACGCCGTCGTCCATCAGGCGGCGGATGCGGTCCAGCGCGGCGATGTCGCCCTCGGTGTAGGCGACCTCCTCGTCCGGCATCGACGGGTAGCCGAACGCGCGCCACACCCGGCCGGAGAACTCCCGCGAGACCCCGGCCAGGCGCACGGCGTCGACGCGGTTGTACCGCAGCTCGCCGCCGAGCAGGAGCTCTTCGATCTCCTTGGGATCCGGTGTTCCGGCCGCCATCTTCCGCTCCTCAGCCGGCCGCCGCCATGGGGCGTGGCGCCGACATTGTAAATCTGTTTTCAGACATATCGGTGCAGATCAGCCGCTGATTCATCGCGGCGGCCGTCGATGTCCGCCACGCGTTCATCGGACGTGCACCCGTCACCGAACGTGCCCGCGTCACGGGACGTGCGCCTGTCACCGGACGTGGACGACGTCGCCCGCGCTGATCGCGCTGTCCCCGCCCGGTCCGGCGACGACGAGGCGTCCGGCGCCGTCGATGTCGCGGGCCGTGCCCTCCAGGCGCTTGTCGCCGGGCAGTTCCACCCGCACCTGACGGCCGAGCGTGGCGCAGAGCTCCTTGTAGGCGGTGCGGAGCCCGGTGGTCTCCGGGTCGCCGTCAAGGGCCGTCCACTCCCGGTACCAGGTCTCGAACCCGCGAAGGATCGCGCGGAGCAGCGGCGCCCGGTCGCTGAGCGGCGCGCCCTCGATCGCCAGGGACGTCGCCGTCGGCACGGGCAGCTCGTCCTCCCGCAGGCCGACGTTCAGCCCGACGCCGACCACGAGCCCGTCATCGACCTTCTCCACGAGGATCCCGGCCAGCTTCCGGTCACCGGCGAGCAGGTCGTTCGGCCACTTCAGCCGGACGTCCACGGCCACGTCACCGCCCTCGCCACCGCCCTCGCCACCGCCCTCGCCACCGCCGTCGCCACCGCCGAGGAACCGCTCCTCCCGCTGTGACCAGGCCGTCATCCGGCGGACGGCGGTCGCGACGGCGACACCGGTCAGCAGCGGCGCCCAGCCGAGCATCGGGACCGGCACCCTGGGCCGCAGCAGCATCGAGAACATCAGGCCCGACCGGGGCGGCGCGGCCCAGACCCGGCCCAGCCGTCCACGCCCCGCCGTCTGGACCTCGGTGACCAGGACGGTCCCTTCCGGCGCCCCGTCCCGGGCCTGTTCCGCGAGGTCGGCGTTGGTGGAGCCGGTCTCCGCCACGACCCGCACGTCCCGCCACAGGCCGCCGTCCCGGACGAGCGCACGCCGCAGCGCCGCCTCGTGCAACGGCGGCCGGTCGAGATCGCCATAAGGTGAGTCGCTCACCCGACCCATCCAACCCCACGCCACCGACGATCGTTAGGGTGCACCACATGGATGGTGTGACGCTGCGGCACGGCGATCATGTCGCGGAGATCGTGCTGGACCGGCCCGAGGCCCTCAACGCCCTGTCCACGGCGATGGCGCGGCGGCTCGCGGCGGTGTGCGCGGAGATCGCGGCGGACGCGTCGGTCCGCGCGGTCGTGCTGAGCGCGGCCGGGGAGAAGGCGTTCTGCGTCGGCGCCGACCTCAAGGAACGCAACGCGATGACCGACGCGGAGATCGCCGCGCAGCGGCCGGTGTTCCGGGCGGCGTTCGGGGGCGTCCTCGGCCTGCCGCAGCCGGTCATCGCGGCCGTGCACGGGTTCGCGCTCGGCGGCGGCTTCGAGTTCGCGCTGTCCGCCGACCTGATCGTCGCGGACGAGACGGCCGTGTTCGGGCTGCCCGAAGTGAGCGTCGGGCTCGTCCCCGGCGGCGGCGGGACGCAGCTCGCGCTGCGCCGCCTCGGCCCCGGCA
>JBOHBY010000774.1:0-4058 GCA_050698635.1 Spirillospora sp. | reverse complement strand
GCCTAGGCCCGTGTGCGGCGGAGGGTGCGCGCCGCCAGCGCGAGGACGGCCGCGCCCCCGAGCACCGACGCCGCCAGCACGCGGTTCTGCCGCCTGATCCGCGCCGGGATCTCCGAGTACGGCATCGTCGAGAACGACACCAGCTCGTACCGGGACACGTACCGTCCGGACAGCCGCCGCTCCAGCGTGTGCGTCGCCGCCTGCTTCGCCCGGTAGACCGGCGACGACACGCGGTCGCGCATCTCGACGAAGTTGTCGAGTGCCATCTCGGCGATCGCGTCGGTGTTGGCCTTGCGCCGCTCCTGGTAGAGCGACAGCGCCCGCGCCCAGTCGCCGCCGGACTCGGTCAGGCAGCGGTCGATCTCGATGCAGTCCTCGAACGCGCAGTTGGCGCCCTGCCCGAAGAACGGGACGATCGCGTGCGCGGCGTCGCCGAGCAGCGCCACGACCGCGCCGTCGCCGTACCGCGTCCACGGCCAGCACCGGACGGTCACCAGCGACCCGATCGGGTTGTGCGCGTAGTCGTCGGCGAGATCGGGCATGAGGCCCGCGACGTCGGGATAGTGCCGCTCGAAGTAGGCGGCCACCTTCTCCGGCGTGCCGAGCGCGTCGAAGTCGGCCTTCGGCCAGAACAGGGTGCAGGTGAACGACCGGTCCAGGTTCGGCAGCGCGATCATCATCGAGGTGCCGCGCGGCCAGATGTGCAGCGCGTCCGGGTCGAGCGCGAACTCGCCGTCCTTGGACGGGATCGTCAGCTCTTTGTAGCCGTGTTCGAGGAAGTCGGTGTCGCCGTCGAAGTCGAGGGACTGCCGGACGGGACTGTAGGCGCCGTCACCGGCCAGGACGACGTCGGCGGGCTCGGAGTCGGCGCCGTCCAGCAGGATCAGCCCGGCGTCGGCGTCCACGCCGGTGACGCGCTGGGAGAACCGGAGCGTGACGCCGGGCGTTCCCTCGGCCGTGTCGAGCAGCGACCGGTTCAGCTCGGCGCGGCTGATGGAGTTGATGGCGCGTTCGCCGTCGGCGCTGTACGGCTGGAAGTTCTGCCCGCCCGCCAGCGGGTGCACCATCCGGCCGTGCATGGGCAGCGCCTGCTTGAGGGACTGGTCGCGCAGCCCCACCTGCTCCAGCGCCGCCAGGCCGCGCGCCGAGATCGCCAGGTTGATGGAGCGTCCGCGTTCGGCGCCCGCGACGCGCGGGTCGGGGCGCCGCTCGTACACCGTCACCGCGATCCCCCGGCGGCCGAGCAGCACCGCCAGCAGGCATCCCGCCAGGCCGGCGCCGACGATCGCGACCCGCTCGCCGCCCTCCTCACGCGCCACGGACGGGCACCTCCCCGGTGCCTGTCGACTCGGTCTGGGACCTGACCTCCCAGAGGTCGGGGAAGGCGGGCGCGAACAGGGTGCGGCGCAGGTAGTCGGCGCCGGCCGACCCGCCGGTGCCGATCTTCGCTCCGATCGTCCGCTCGACCATCTTCAGGTGCCGGTACCGCCATTCCTGGATGCCCTCGTCGACGTCGACGAGCGCCTCGCAGACCTCGGCGCCGGGCCCGGACTCGTCGGCGTACACCGCGAGCAGCGCCTTCTGCACGGCCGCGTCCGGCTCCCATGGACGGGACGCGTCGCGCCCGAGCGCCTCACGCGGCACGGCGAACCCGAGACCGTCCAGGTAGCGCAGCAGCGAGTCGAACAGCGACGGACGCGCCACCGCCGCCTGGAGTCGCGCGTCGTCGCGCAGGTCGGAGGCGGGGAACGAGCGCCGTCCGAGGACCGCCTCGATCTCGCGGAACTGCTCGCTCTGGAACCCGCTGGACGTGCCGAGCGCGCCGCGGAACGAGGCGAACTGGCGGGGCGTCATCGTCTCCAGCACGTCCAGCTGCCCGACCACCGTCTTGAGGATCTTGGCGATGCGGCGCGCGGTGTGCAGCGACCCGGCGCTGTTGCCCTCCTCCAACCGGCGTTGCAGCAGCGCCGCCTCGTGCAGGATCTGCTTGAACCACAGCTCGTACACCTGATGGATGATCACGAACAGCAGTTCGTCGTGGGCGCTCGTCCTGGGCTCCTGGCAGGACAGGAGATCATCGAGCCGCAGATAGCCGCCGTACGTCATCGTCGGCGATTCCGTCATCGGGCCCTCTCTTTCTGGGGGACGACCCCCAGACCCCCGGGGCGTCCGCCCGAAGATCCTCGCTTCGCTGCGGTCATCGGGCCTCCTCGACACACCGATTACAGATTCGCAGCATACGGGTTCGTTCCGCGCATCCGGGCGGCGACCACCCGTCCAACGCCCATACCCGGCGCGCGGCTCACCCCTACGATCAGAACCGGATTCGGTACGGGCCGGGAGGTGGCGGATGACGTTCATCGCGGCCCACTACGACGTCGACTTCTCCGAGCACTACCTTGCCGAGCACCTGGCCGCCCCACGCGCTCGCCGAGATCGGCACCGGCGTCCGCTGGCTCCGTGAGCGCGCCGGGGCCCGGCGGATCGTGCTGCTCGGCAACTCGGGAGGCGGCTCGCTGATGGCCGCGTACCAGTCGCAGGCCGTCGAGCCGAACGTCACGCCGGTCGCCGGGATGCGGTCCGTCCCCGCCATCGAGGACCTGCCGCCCGGCGACCTGTTCGTCGCGCTCGCCGCGCATCCCGGACGTCCCGAAGTGCTCACCGCCTGGATGGACGCGTCCGTGACCGACGAGACCGACCCGCTGTCGGCCGACCCCGCCCTCGACCCGTTCGACCCTGGCAACGGCCCGCCTACACGCCCGCGTTCCAGGCGCGCTACCGTGCCGCCCAGCGCGCGCGGAACGAGCGGATCACCGACTGGGCCCTAGACCGCCTGGACGCCTCATCAGGGACACTCACTACCTGCCGCGCTCGCGCCCCTGGCAGCCGACCTCATCGACGGCTGGCTTCGCACCCGCTGAACCGGCGGCGGGTCAGCCGTCGAGGTCGCCGGCGGCGAGGCGGACGGGGTGCAGGGCCGTGGTGATCTCGGCCGCCTGGGCGGCCGGGAGCCCGGCGATGCCGAAGCCGGACTCGTTGAGCGCGAGGGTCGCCTCCTCGGCGAGCTCGCGGCCGGCGGGGGTGATGGTGGCGAGGACGACGCGGCGGTCGGCGGGGGAGGGGCCGCGGCCGACGAGGCCGCGCCGCTCCAGGCGTCCGATCACGTTGGTGACCGAGGCGGGGTGGACCATGAGCCGGGTGCCCATCTTGCCCATCGGGAGCGTTCCCGTGCGTGTGAAGGCCAGCAGCCGCAGGGCCTCGTAGGCGGCGAACGTCAGCGCGTACGGCTTGAGGACGGCCTCGATCCGGCTGAGCAGGAGCTGCTGGGCGCGCATCACCGAGGTGACGGCGGCCATGTGGTCGGCGTGCTCGGGCCAGCGGACGCTCCACTGGCGGCGGGCCTCGGCGATCGGGTCGGGAATGTCGGACACCGGGCCACCGTACGTGGTCTTGACTGGCTCGCGCATGGAAACTATTTTAACTTCCAAATATTGGATGTCCAAGGGTTGAGGTGAAGACGGTGGCGGGGGACCTGCACGCACCGGTGAACCCGGTGCGGTTCGTGACGGCGGCGGCCCTGTTCGACGGGCACGACGCGGCGATCAACATCATGCGGCGCATCCTGCAGTCGCAGGGCGCCGAGGTGGTGCACCTCGGGCACGACCGCTCGGTCCGCGAGGTCGTCGACGCCGTCCTGGAGGAGGACGCGCAGGGCGTCGCGATCAGCTCCTACCAGGGCGGGCACGTCGAGTACTTCGAGTTCCTGTCGCGCAGCCTGAAGGAGGCCGGCGCCGAGCGCGTGAAGGTGTTCGGCGGGGGCGGCGGCGTGATCGTCCACGAGGAGATCGCGCGGCTGTCCGGCGCCGGGGTGCGGATCTTCTCTCCGGAGGACGGCCAGCGGCTCGGCCTCCCCGGCATGATCAACGAGCTGGTGCGCGACTGCGACGTCGACCTCGCCGCCGAGCCCGTCCCGGCCGAGGCCGTGGTGGCCGGGGAGCGGCACGCGCTGGCGCGGGCCCTCACCTGCCTCCAGGCCGGGAAGCTGCCCGACGCCGACC
>JBOHBY010000773.1:0-2030 GCA_050698635.1 Spirillospora sp. | reverse complement strand
GGGTGAGGGGAACCGGTGTTCGACATTTGGGACGTTCTCCATGAATCAACTACGGGGGTTATATTCCGGCTATTGCGGGCTTAGGTTAACCTAACCTAAGTCTTTGTCCAGGCACGTCCCCCCGGAGCCCGTCAGGTGTTGCTGACCAAAACCCCACCGCCCGCGCCGGCCGTCGAACGGTCGCCGGGACGCAGGCGGGCCGGCGGGCTCGCCGGCGCGGTGCTGTTCCTGCTGGTGGTCGTCGCGCTCAGCCTGGCGGTCGGGGCGAAGCCGCTGTCGCCGGCGGAGGCGTGGGACGGGTTGTTCCACGGCGATTCGGGTGCGTACACGATCGTCCACGACATGCGGCTTCCGCGTACGGTGCTCGGGCTGCTCGCGGGTGTGGCGCTCGGGCTCGCCGGCGCTGTGATGCAGGCGCTGACCAGAAACCCGCTCGCCGACCCCGGTCTCCTCGGCATCAACGCGGGAGCGTCGGCTGCTGTCGTGTCGGCCGTCTCGTTCCTCGGTGTGACGTCTTTCACCGGATTCGTGTGGTTCGCGTTCGCTGGGGCGGGTGCCGTCGCGGTGCTGCTGTACGCGGTGGGAGGCGGGCGTGGGGCGACACCGGCGCGGCTGGCGCTGGCCGGGTCGGCGCTGAACGCGGCGCTGTTCTCGTACGTGAACGCGGTGCAGCTCCTCGACACCGCGTCCCTCGACCGCATGCGCTTCTGGACGATCGGCTCCCTCGCCGCCGCGCAGAACTACACCATCGTGCGCGTGGCGCCGTTCGTCGCCGTAGGGCTGGTCGCGGCGCTGCTGCTGGCGCGTCCGCTGAACGCGATGGCGATGGGCGACGACTCCGCGCGCTCGCTCGGCGCCGACCCCCGCCGGGCCCGGATCGTCGCGATCATCGCGGTGACGCTGCTGTGCGGGGCGGCGACGGCGGCGTGCGGGCCGATCATCTTCGTCGGGCTGATGGTGCCGCACCTCGTCCGCGCGCTGACCGGGCCCGACCTGCGCTGGCTGTTCCCGTACTGCGCGGTGCTCGCCCCGGCGCTGATGCTCGCGGCGGACGTCCTCGGACGCGTCGTCGTGCGCCCGTCCGAACTCCAGGTCGGGATCGTGATGCTCGTGGTGGGCGGGCCGGTGTTCCTGTACTTCGTGCGCCGTCCGGGCAGCAAGGCGGTGTCCCCATGAGCGGTGTCCCCATGAGCGGTGTCCCCATGAGAGCGGTGTCACCGTGACGGTGATCAGGACGGCCGGTGGGCTGTCGTTCCGGTTCCGCGCGCGGGCGCTCGTCGTCTCGGGCGCCTGCCTGGTGGTGGCGCTCGGGACGGGCGTGCTGCTCATCGGCAGCGGCGACTTCCCGATGAGCCCCGCGCAGGTCGTCCGGACCCTGCTCGGGCAGGGCACGCCCGCCGACTCCCTCATCGTGAACGAGATCAGGCTGCCGCGCGTGGCGGCGGCGCTGGCGGTCGGCGCGGCGCTCGGGCTGGCGGGGGCGATCTTCCAGTCGCTCGTCCGGAACCCGCTCGGCAGCCCCGACATCCTCGGGTTCACGCAGGGCGCGGCGTCGGGCGTCCTCGCCGTGGTCGTGGTGACCGGTGCGGGCAGCGTGGCGGTCGCGGCCGGGGCGGCGGGCGGCGGGCTCGTGACCGGCCTGCTCGTGTACGCGGTCGCGGGACGGCACGGTGCGCACGGGCAACGGCTCATCCTGGTCGGTATCGGGGTCGCGGCGGTCCTGACCGGTGTGAACGGCTACCTGCTCACCCAGGCGAAGATCACCGACGCGGCCCGTGCCGTGCTGTGGCTCACCGGCAGCCTGGACGGACGCGGCTGGTCGGACATCACGCCCGTGCTCATCGGGCTCGCCGTCCTCGGACCGCTCGTCCTGGTCGGGTGCGGACGGGCGCTGCGGATGCTGGAGATGGGCGACGACGCGGCGCACGGGCTCGGCGTCCCGATCGAGCGCGTCCGGCTGATCATGCTGGCCGCGGCGGTGCTGCTGACCTCGCTCGCCGCGGCGGCGGCCGGGCCGGTCGCGTTCGTCG
>JBOHBY010000772.1:0-17128 GCA_050698635.1 Spirillospora sp. | reverse complement strand
ATCGGCGACTCCTCCTCCGGCTCGAAACCGGCGAGGAGCACCCCGGGCGCCTTCTCCAGATCGGAGTAGGACACCTCGATGGAACGTCCGGCGACGGACGAGGCGAGGAACCGCGACTCCTCGTCCGAGAGCGGACGAGCCCGGAAGTCGACGTCGTTGGTGCCGAGCGCGATGCGGGCGAACTTGCTGTAGGCGTAGGCGTCCTCAAGCGTGACGCGTCCGCCGGTCAGCACGCCCGCGGAGCCGCGCGCCGACGCGAGGCCCTCGGCGGCGATGGTGAGCGCCTCCGGCCACGACGCCGGTTCGAGCACGCCCTCGTCGTTGCGGACGAGCGGGTGCGTGAGCCGCTCGGGCTGCGTCCCGTAGGTGAAAGCCCAGCGGCCCTTGTCGCAGTTCCACTCCTCGTTGACCTGCGGGTCGTCCCCGGCGAGCCGGCGCGTGATCTTCCCGCGCCGGTGGTCGGTGCGGATCGCGCAGCCGGACGCGCAGTGCTCGCACACGCTCGGCGACGACACCAGGTCGAACGGCCGCGACCTGAACCGGTACGCGCTGCCGGTCAGCGCGCCGACCGGGCAGATCTGGACGGTGTTGCCGGAGAAGTAGGACTGGAACGGCTTGCCGTCGGCCGCGCCGACCTGCTCCTTCGCGCCGCGCTCGAACAGGTCGATGAACGCGTCCCCGGCGATCTGGTCGGAGAACCGGGTGCAGCGGGCGCACTGGATGCAGCGCTCCCGGTCGAGCAGCACCTGGCTGGACAGCGGGATCGGCTTGGGGAACGTCCGCTTCGCCTCGACGAACCTGGTCTCGCCGCGCCCGTTGGACATCGCCTGGTTCTGCAGCGGGCACTCGCCGCCCTTGTCGCAGATCGGGCAGTCCAGCGGGTGGTTGATGAGCAGGAACTCCATGATGCCGTGCTGGGCCTTGTCGGCCACCGGCGAGGTGAGCTGGGTCTTGACGACCATGCCCGGCATCACCGTGGTGGTGCACGACGCCTGCGGCTTCGGCATCCCGCGCCCGTTCCCGGCGTCGGGGATCTCCACCAGGCACTGGCGGCAGGCCCCGATCGGGTCGAGCAGCGGATGGTCGCAGAACCGGGGGATCTGGATGCCGAGCAGCTCGGCGGCCCGGATGATCAGCGTGCCCTTGGGCACCTCGATCTCGAAGCCGTCGATGGTGCACGACACCATCTCGACCTGCTCCACCGCCGACTTGTCGTCGGTGACGGTCACCTGGCACCTCCCCAGAGCGTGGACTCGGCCCGGTCGAACGGGCAGTGGCCCAGCTCGAAGTGCCGCACGTACTCGTCGCGGAACAGTTTGATGGACGAGATGACCGGGCTCGCCGCGCCGTCGCCGAGGGCGCAGAACGCGCGGCCGAGGATGTTGTCGGAGATATCGAGGAGCGTCTCCAGGTCCTCCTCGGTGCCCTGGCCGGAGTCCAGCCGCTTCAGCATGAGCTTGTACCAGTAGGTGCCCTCGCGGCACGGCGTGCACTTCCCGCACGACTCGTGCGCGTAGAACTCCGACCAGCGCAGCACCGCGCGGACGACGCACGTCGTCTCGTCGAAGATCTGGAGCGCCCGGGTGCCGAGCATGGACCCGGCGGCGCCGACGGACTCGAAGTCCAGCGGGACGTCCAGATGCTCCTCGGTGAAGATCGGGGTGGACGAACCGCCGGGCGTCCAGAACTTCAGCCGGTGCCCCTCGCGGACGCCGCCCGACATGTCGAGCAGCTCCCGCAGCGTGATGCCGAGCGGCGCCTCGTACTGGCCGGGACGTGTCACGTGCCCCGACAGCGAGAAGATCCCGAAGCCCTGCGACTTCTCCGTGCCCATCGAGGCGAACCAGTCGGCGCCGTTCCCGACGATCGAGGGAACCGACGCGATCGACTCGACGTTGTTGATGACGGTGGGCCCGCCGTACAGGCCCGCGACCGCCGGGAACGGGGGCTTCAGCCTGGGCTGGCCACGGAACCCTTCGAGGGAGTCCAGCAGCGCCGTCTCCTCGCCGCAGATGTAGGCTCCGGCGCCGCTGTGGACGACGACGTCCAGGTCGTAGCCCGACCCGAGGATGTCCTTGCCGAGATATCCGGCGTCGTACGCCTCCGCGACCGCCTGGTGCAGCCGCCGGATCACGTGCAGCACCTCGCCGCGCACGTAGATGAACGCGACGTTCGACCTGATCGCGTACGAGCTGATGACCACGCCCTCGACCAGCAGGTGCGGGTTGGCCATCATCAGCGGGATGTCCTTGCACGTGCCCGGCTCGGACTCGTCGGCGTTGACGACGAGGTAGCGCGGGTTCGGGCTGCTCGGCGGCAGGAAACCCCACTTCATCCCGGTGGGGAACCCCGCGCCGCCACGGCCGCGGAGCCCGGAGTCCTTGACGGCCTGGACGATCTCGTCCGGCTCCATCCGGAACGCCCGGCGCAGCGCCTGGTAGCCGCCGTCGCGCTCGTAGCCTTCGCGGGTGAACGAGTCGGCCTGGTCCCAATTCCTGGTGAGAATCGGGGTGAGCGTGGTCACTTGGCCTCCCCCTCGGAATTCTCGTTGGTGCCTGGGATGGGGGCCGCCCAGCCGCGCTCCTGCGCGAGCTTCAGGCCGCGCAGCGACTCGGGCCCGGCCTGGACGCCCTCGCCCGCGCGCCCGTCCGGGAACCCGGCGAGGACGCGGGACGCCTCCTTCCACGTGGCCAGATGCTCGGCCCCGCGGGTGGGAAGCACGACCTCGCCCGAGCGCAGGTCGTCGACCAGCTTCTTGGCCTTCTCGGGAGTCATGTTGTCGAAGAACTCCCAGTTGACCATCATCACGGGCGCGAAGTCGCAGGCCGCGTTGCACTCGATCCGCTCCAGGCTGACCCTGCCGTCCGGGGTGGCCTCGTCGTGGCCGACGCCGGTGTGCTCGCTCAGCTCGTCCCAGATCTGGTCGCCGCCCATCACCGCGCACAGCGTGTTGATGCACACGCCGACGTGGTACTCGCCGACCGGCTTCTGCTTGTACTGCGTGTAGAACGTCACGACGCCGACCACCTGCGCCGGCGTGATCCCGAGCTGCTCCGCGCAGAACTCGATGCCGTCCTGCGAGACGTGCCCCTCCACCGACTGCACCAGGTGCAGCAGCGGCAGCAGCGCCGACCTCGGCCGCGGATACCGGCCGATGATCTCTTTCGCGTCCCGCTCCAGGCGCTCGCGAACGTCGGGCTCGTACGTCATCGGTCCACTCCCCCCATGACCGGGTCCAGGCTGGCGACGGCCGCGATGATGTCGGCGACCATGCCGCCCTCCGACATCGCGGGCGTGGCCTGGAGGTTGACGAAGGACGGCTCGCGGAAGTGCACCCGGTACGGGCGCGTCCCGCCGTCGCTGACCACGTGGGCGCCGAGTTCGCCGCGCGGCGACTCGATCGGCGCGTACGCCTGCCCCGCCGGTACCCGGAAGCCCTCCGTCACCAGCTTGAAGTGGTGGATCAGCGCCTCCATCGACGTGCCCATGATGTGCGCGATGTGCCGGGGCGAGTTGCCGATGCCGTCCGCGCCGATCGCGAGCTGCGCCGGCCAGCCGATCTTCTTGTCCTCGATCATCACCGGGCCCTTGGCGGTCTGGAGCCGGTCCAGGCACTGCTCGACGATCTTCAGCGACACTTCCATCTCGTCCATCCGGACGAGGTAGCGGCCGTAGACGTCGCAGGTGTCCCGCGTCGGGACCTCGAACTCGTAGTTCTCGTAGCCGCAGTAGGGCTGCGACTTGCGCAGGTCCCACGGCAGGCCGGTCGCGCGCAGGACGGGGCCGGTGATGCCGAGCGCCATGCAGCCGGTCAGGTCGAGGTAGGCGACGTTCTGCGTCCGCGCCTTGAAGACCGGGTTGTCGTCCATCAGCTTGCGCAGCGCCTTGATGCGTTTCGGCATCCGGTCGAGGTAGTCGCGGATCTTGCTCATCGCGCCGCTCGGCAGGTCCTGCGCGACGCCGCCCGGACGGACGTAGGCCATGTTCATCCGCAGGCCGGTGATCTCCTCGAACAGGTCGAGGGTGTACTCGCGCTCGATGAACCCGTTGAGCATCACGGTCGTCGCGCCGAGCTCCAGGCCGAACGTGGCGATCGCGACCAGGTGCGAGGAGATCCGGTTCAGCTCCATCATCATCACGCGGATGATCTGGGCGCGCTCGGGGACCTGGTCGGTGATCCCGAGCAGCTTCTCGACGCTGAGGCAGTAGGCCGTCTCGTTGAAGATGGGGGCGAGGTAGTCCATCCGGGTGCAGAACGTGGTGCCCTGCGTCCAGGTGCGATACTCCATGTTCTTCTCGATGCCGGTTTGCAGGTAGCCGATGCCCACCCGGGCCTCGTTCACCGTCTCACCGTCGAGCGTGAGGATCAGCCTGAGCACCCCGTGCGTGGACGGGTGCTGCGGCCCCATGTTGACCACGAGCCGCTCGTCGCCGAGATCTTCGGCACCGGCGACGACCTTGTCCCAGTCCTGCCCGCCGACGTCGAACACCTTGCCCTCGGCCGCCTCGTCGGCGGCGTAGGCGTCGTACTCGGTGTACTTCGTACTGCTCATCGAGCTGACGGAACAGCTACTTCGAACTTACTTTCGAAGACACTGTCCCTCCCTCCCCTCACGTGTGTGAAAGAGTGGCAGGCATCGGGCGGCGATACCCAAGCCGCCAGTTTCACCGCCGGGCTGGCGGGTTGAGCCTGTGGAGCGGGCATAAGACCTCTGGGATTCGTCCGGGAGGCGATCCGCGGCGAAGCAGGAAGATCTCTGGGGCGACCCGGAGAATCCACTGCCTTCGGGTTCGTGGAGGATGTCAAACGTACGACCTCCGCTCATCTGGTGGCGGGATCTCCGCACCTCGGTATTCCACGGGGATCCCGCCGAGTGGGTAGTCCTTGCGCTGCGGATGGCCGACCCAGTCATCGGGCATCTCGATGCGCGTGAGCGCGGGGTGACCGTCGTAGACGATCCCGAAGAAGTCGTAGGTCTCGCGCTCGTGCCAGTCGTTCGTCGGGTAGACGGGCACCAGCGACGGGACGTGCGGGTCGGCGTCCGGGCAGGTCGTCTCCAGCCGGACGCGCCGGTTGTGCGTGATCGACAGCAGGTGCGTGACGGAGTGCAGCTCGGCGCCCTCGTCCTTCGGGTAGTGGACGCCCGACACGCCCGAGCAGAGCTCAAACCGCAGGGACGGCTCGTCGCGCATCGTCTTGGCGACCTCGCGCAGGTGCTCGCGCTTGACGAAGAACGTCAGCTCACCGCGGTCGACCACGACCCGCTCGATCGCGTCCCCGAAGTCCGGCCCTGTCTTCTCCGGGGACGACCCCGGACCCCGAAGTGCGCGCTCCAGCTCGTCGGCGATCTCGTCGAACTCGCCGGGTTCGGCGGCGCCGCCGGGCCCGCCGTACGGGCGGGGCGCCGACACCTTCGGGCTCTGCCGGACGACGAGCCCGCCGTACCCGGACGTGTCGCCCGTCGTCCGCGCGCCGAACATGCCCTGCCGGACGACCGGCTGCTCCCGGCGCTCCTCCTCGGCGTGCGCCGGAAGCTTGTCGGCCCCCTGCTCGGCCTTCTGTTCAGGGTGCTCAGAACTCATGTCAGGCCCCCTGTCCGAGCAGCGGAAGCTGGCGGCGCTTGGCCTCTTCGAGCTCCGTGATCTGCCGCGCGCGCTGCGGGCCGAGCTTGGTGTTCTGGATCTTGTCGTGCAGCTTCATGATCGAGTCGAGCAGCATCTCCGGGCGCGGCGGGCAGCCGGGCAGGTAGATGTCCACCGGGACGATGTGGTCGACGCCCTGCACGATCGCGTAGTTGTTGAACATCCCGCCGGACGACGCGCACACGCCCATCGCGATGACCCACTTGGGCTCGGTCATCTGGTCGTAGATCTGGCGCAGCACCGGTGCCATCTTCTGGCTCACCCGGCCCGCGACGATCATCAGGTCGGCCTGCCGGGGCGTCGCCGAGGCGCGCTCCATGCCCCACCGGGAGAAGTCGTGCCGGGGGTCGCCGGCCGCCATCATCTCCATCGCGCAACACGCCAGGCCGAACGTCGCCGGCCACACCGAACTCTTCCGCGCCCATCCCGCGACCTGCTCGACCGTGGTCAGCAGGAAACCACTGGGGAGTTTCTCCTCTAGACCCATATCAGTCCCACTCCAGACCGCCGCGCCGCCAGATGTAGGCGTACGCGACCAGCACGGTGACGATGAAAAGGACCATCTCCACCAAGCCGAAAATCCCCATCCGGTCGAACGCGACCGCCCAGGGGTAAAGGAAGATGATCTCAATGTCGAAGACGATGAAGAGCATCGCCGTCAGGTAGTACTTGACCGGGAACCGACCGCCCCCGACCGGTTGCGGGGTCGGCTCGATCCCGCATTCGTAGGCGTCCAGGCGCGCCCGGTTCCACCGTTTCGGCCCGGTGAGCGAGGCCATCACCACCGAGAACCCGGCGAAGCCGAAGGCGAGCACGCCCAGCACGATGACCGGAATATAGAGATCCATGTCTCTACAGCCTCTCCTCGCGACGTACTGCGTTGTACGGGACAGGGTCGTAAGGGCCGGGCCCTCCGCGAGCCGCCGCCACCCTAGCCAAGGCGATCAATAGCACTCCCCTCCAGGGGGTCGGATAACGCACTGTAGTCGGCTCACCCGCGTAAGCCCGCGTTTCATGGGCTGCTCGCCCGTGGGCTGCTCGTTCATGCCGCCGGCGCCACCTTCTGCATCGCGTTGATGACCCGGTCCATCGCGTCGCCGCCCTTGGGGTCGGTCAGGTTGGCCAGGAGCTTGAGCGTGAACCGCATCAGGGTCGGGTGCGGCAGGCCGTGCGCGGTCAGGAACTTCATGATCCGCGGGTCGCCGATGGCCTGGACGAACAGCCGCGCGAGCGTGAAGTAGCCGCCGTGCTCGTCCTTCAGGATGCGCGGGTACTCGTAGAGCGTCCGCTCGCGCTGCGCGGGGGTGCGGCGGGCGAGCGCCTGCACCATGATGTCGGCGGCCAGCCGGCCTGACTCCAGCGCGTAGTCGATGCCCTCCCCGTTGAACGGGTTGATCATGCCGCCGGCGTCGCCGACGAGCAGCATCCCGCGGGTGTAGTGCGGCTGCCGGTTGAAGCCCATCGGCAGCGCCGCGCCGCGGATCTTGGAGGTGGCGTGGTCCTCGTCGAACGCCCAGTCCTCGGGCATCTGCGCGCACCAGCGCCGCAGCATGCCGCGGTAGTCGACGCTCTGGAACGCCTTGCTGGTGTTGAGGAGCCCGACGCCGACGTTGGACGTCCCGTCGCCGACGCCGAAGACCCAGCCGTAGCCGGGCAGGAGGCGGTCGCCGTCCCACAGCTCCAGCCACGCCTCCATGAAGTCGTCGTCGTGGCGCGGGGTCTGGAAGTAGCGGCGGACGGCGACGCCCATCGGCCGGTCCTCGCGCCGCCGCAGGCCCATCGCCAGCGACAGCCGGCTGGAGTTGCCGTCGGCGGCGACGACCAGCGGCGCGTGGAACTCGACCTTCTCGCCCTCGTACTGCGCGGTGACGCCCGTGATGCGGTCGGTGCGCTCGTCCAGGATCGGGCCGGTGACGTTGCAGCCCTGGAGCAGCTTCGCGCCGGCCTTCACCGCGTGCTCGGCGAGGAACTGGTCGAGGTCGGTGCGCTTGCGGACGAGCCCGTAGTCGGGGAAGGACGCCAGCTCCGGCCACGGGAGCTCGACCTTGACGCCGCCGCCGTAGATGCGCAGTCCCCGGTTGCGTCCCCAGCCGGGGTCGTTGACGTCGACGCCCATGCCGATGAGCGCGCGGACGGCGCGCGGGGTGAGGCCGTCGCCGCAGATCTTGTCGCGCGGGAAGGTCGCCTTCTCCAGCAGGAACACCTCCAGGCCGGTCTGCGCCAACCAGTAGGCGGTCGACGCGCCGGCGGGGCCTGCCCCGACGACGACCACATCTGCGTGTCGGACGTCAGCGTGCCGGGTGGAGTCGGTCACGGCGTTTCCTCTTCAGCTCGTTCGCTTGTGAAGTACTTCACAAGGATCCGACGGGGAGTCTATTCCTTTATCACGACTGGTGCGTACTTCGGGGCCGATCTGGCTTGGACCGGTCCGTGTTCACGGCCCGGTCCCGAGGCCCCGGAGTCACCCCGGATTGACGGCGTGGTGCAGGGCCGCCACGCCGAACGTCAGGTCGCGCCAGCGCACCTCGTCCCAGCCCGCGTCCTGGAGCAGCCGCGCCAGCGCCGCCTGGCCGGGCCAGGCCAGCGTCGACTCGGCGAGGTAGCGGTAGGAGTCGGGGTTGGAGCTGACCCGCGCGAGCAGCGGCAGGCCGTACCGCAGGTGCGCCTTGTGCCCGGCCGCCAGCAGCGCGTTCGGGGGGTGGCTCACCTCGCAGACCACCAGCCGTCCGCCGGGTCTGGCGACCCGGCGCAGTTCGCGCAGCGCCTTCACCGTGTCGGCGACGTTACGAAGCCCGAACGAGATCGTCACCGCGTCGAACGAGCCCTCCGCGAACGGAAGCCGCAGCGCGTCACCCGCGACGAAGCTCAGCCGTTTGACGTCCGCCTGCCTGCGCGCCCCCACGCGGAGCATGCCGAGCGAGAAGTCGCACGCCACCGTCTGGGCGCCCGCCTCCGCGAACGGGACCGACGACGTGCCCGTCCCGGCCGCGAGATCGAGGACGCGCTCGCCCGGCCGCGCGCCCAGCGCCCGCACGACCTCGCGCCGCCACCGCCGGTCGCGCCCACCGGTCATCAGCGTGTTCAGCAGGTCGTACCGCTCGGCGGTGCCGTCGAACATCGCCGCGACGTCGGCGGGCTTCTTCTCCAGAGAGGCGCGGCTCATGCCCCCAGCCTAGGAGTCGGCGCGCACCGCTTCGGCGGCGGGTGCTTCAGACGTCCTCGCGGGTCAGACGTCCTCGCGGGTCACGGACTTCTCGAACCGCTCGCGCTGCGCGCGGGCCCCGCGCGAGACGACGGCCGACATCCGGTCGCGCTGCGCGGACAGCAGGACGTAGCTGACGACGCCGCTGATCAGCAGCGCCAGCATCAGGAGCAGGAACCCGCGGGCCCCGAACAGCGCCAGCACGCCCGCGGTCACGACGAAGATCACGAGCCGCGCGGTGGTGTACAGGATGACGGAACGCATGACCCTCCGAGCGTAGTACCTACCTCAGGACGTCGAGGAAGAGGGCCGGGTCTACGTTGCCGCCGGACAGGATCGAGACGTAGGCGCGGCCCTCGGGGAGCTCGGCGCGGTGGTAGAGGTAGGCGGCGGTGGCGACGGCGCCGGACGGCTCGGCGATGAGGCGGGCCTCGCGGGCGAGACGGCGCATCGCCTGGCGGATCTCGTCCTCGGTGACGGTGACGACGCCGTCCACGTGCGCGCGCATGTGCGCGAACGGCAGGTCGCCGACCCGCTGGACGCGGAGCCCGTCGGCGATGGTTCGGCCGGTGTCCTCCGCCTCCCAGGTGACGGGACGTCCCGCGGCCATCGAGTCGCGGGCGTCGGCGGCGAGCTCCGGTTCGACGCCGACGATCCTGGCCTCGGGGCGCAGCGCCTTGACGGCGGCGGCGATCCCGGAGATCAGGCCGCCGCCGCTGATCGGGACGAGCACGACGTCCACGTCCGGAAGGTCCTGGACGATCTCCAGCCCCACCGTGCCCTGCCCCGCGATGATCCGCGCGTCGTCGTAGGGCGGGATCAGCGTGAAGCCGTGCGCGTCCGCGAGCTTGTCGGCGGTCTCCGAGCGGGCCTGCGAATTCGGCTCGACGTACACGATCTCGGCGCCGAGCGCCATGCACGCGTCCACCTTCACGCCGGGCGCGGTGTGCGGCATGACCAGGACGGCCTTGATGCCGAGCGCGCGGGCCGCGTACGCGACGGCCTGCGCGTGGTTGCCGCTGGAGTGCGTCACGACGCCGCGCTCGCGCTGCTCCGGCGGGAGGGAGGCGATGGCGGAATAGGCGCCGCGCAGCTTGAACGCGCCGATCGGCTGCACCGACTCGGCCTTCACCCACAGGGACGCTTCCCCGGCCCGGACGGCGGCGGGGTCATGCGCGAACGGGACGAGCGGAGTCCGGACGGCGACGCCCTTAATGCGCTCGGCGGCCCGTTCGATCTCCGGCAGCGAAACAAGATCGGACATGGACCGGAGACTACTTCCAAGAAAGAGCGCCGAAGCCCGCGCGGAGCGGTCGCCACGGCGTGTCGGACGGGACGGTTTCGCGTGCCCGTTCAAGGCGTGACATGGCAGGTCAGCCGGGGTCAACGGGAGGCATGCTCCGAATTTCCCCGGCACCGAGGGTGATCAGTCCTGCTCGGAAAACTACGGTCCGTGATCTTTTCCGAAAACAAGGGAGAAATCGGTCTTGACCCGCCACACTGTTAAACAGTCCACCCGCGCCGAGAGCGGGACAAAGGGGGAGAGAAAACGTGGAGAGCACGAGCGAGCGCCTGCTGACCCCAGGGGAGGTCGCCGCCCTCTTCCGGGTCGACCCGAAGACGGTCACCCGGTGGGCCGCCGCGGGCCGGATCAGCAGCATCCGGACACCGGGGGGGCACCGGCGCTTTCGTGAGTCCGAGGTGCACGCGCTGCTGCGCGGCGAGGAGCCCGTCGCCGAGCATTCGGCGCGCTGAGCCGCCCGAACCAGACGATCCGGGCCCGCCCGCCGTACCGGGCCCCGCTCACCGGCCTCGGCCGCCCGGACCGCCGCGTCGTGGCAGTCCCCCGGGGGGAGACTCACCCGGGCGGCCGGGGCCGTTTCGTTTTTAGTTTTCCGCGTATTTCCTTTTTTTCCGGTTCTTGCTGATCTTTTCCAGGCCCATTCCGGGTCGGTCGCCGTTCATCAGTCGCGTTCGTCAGTCGCGTTCGTCAGTCGCCGTTCTCCGCGGGGCGGTCGGACTTCCATTCCTCGAACCGGCGGAGCAGGTCGGCGTCCTCGTCCCGCCAGCGGCGGCGCCTGTCCTCCAACTCGTCCTCGGTCAGCGACTCGCGGTACAGGCGGTCGTAGTCGGGATCGCCCGGCCCGATCTCGACGTAGGCGTCGGCGATGATCCGTCCCTCGCGCGGCTCGGGCCCGGCACCGCTCTCGCCCTCACCGGCGAGAACGCTGTGCGGAACCCGGAGCGTGCCATCGGGAAGCCGGATCACGTACATCGTCGATCACCCTCGCGATTCACCGTTGCGCGCCCTGCCATCAGGATGTCCTAGATTCCGTACCTGCGGTTGAAGAACAGCATGACTTCCAATGCCACCCGGATGTTTCCGGCGAGCATATCGACGAGGGCGGGACGCTGCCGGGAGGAGATCGCGGCGAACGCGTCCGCGAAGAACTCGCGGCGGCCGAGCGAGTTCGGCTGACGGTGGAAGTCGCTCGCGAGATGCGGCACGCACTGCTCGTACAGCCGCTGGAAGGCGGGGCTGTCGGACGTCCACGCGCCGTCGTCGCCGTCGATGTCGTCGAGCGCGTGCCCGACCTCGTGCAGCATCACGTCCGGTGTCGGCGACGGCCTGTCCCCGACGACGATCTTGTGGTCGCCGTAGGCCCCGGCGCAGATGTCCCAGGTGGCGCGGCCGGACGGCAGCGGACGGTCGCGCAGGTGGCCCATGTCGTCCAACTGCGGGACGCCGCCGGGGCCGACATAGATCCCGTCGAGCCCGGCCGCGAGCTTCTCCTTGAGCGGCTCCGGCAGCGCCGCCAGGCTGTCCACGGCCCCGATCACCTCGGGGCTCGGTGGGCCCTCCTGGGCGTCCCACTGCCGGTACAGGACGCTCTCCAGGACGCCGCAGTGCCGGCGTCCGTCGGAGACGTGCGGCATGCCCGGCGGGTACGGCTCGACGCGCAGCCGTTCGTCCTCAAGCTCGAAGTCGCTCCACGACAGGTCGCCCGCGTCCCGGCGGCCCCGCCTGCGCCGACCGAACCGGCCGGTGAGCGGGCCCGACGCGTCCCGTCCCTCGCCGCCGCCGTCCCCGCCGCCCGGGCTGTCGGGACCGCCGCCCGCACCACCGGGGTTCAGCGCGAAGTCGTCGTCGCGGCCCGCCTTGCGGAACCGGCCGAACCTGTCGCGCGGCTGGTTGCTGCGCGGCCGTACCTGCCCCGAGTCGGGCGGCGACGGGGAGTACGCCGCGTCGTCCCTGCGGAGCGGCTCCCGGTGCCACAGCTCCCGGGGCGGCCGGGGCTTGCGATGGACGCCTTTGAAGCGCATCGGGCTCCTCTGTCCACGGACCCGCGGGGGTAGCGAGCGGCGTGCCTCCGCCGCAAGACCGGGTCCCCGAGGAAGGGTAAGCCTGAACCCGACACCCCGTCATCCCCGGGAGTCACGGATCCCGGAATTCTTCTCAGGCGTAGGAGTGCAAGCCGGAGAACATGTAGTTCACACCGAAGAAGTTGAACAGCAGCGCGGCGAAGGCCAGCAGCGACAGGAACGCCGCCTTGCGGCCCTTCCAGCCCGAGGTCGAGCGGGCGTGCAGGTAGGCCGCGTAGATGATCCAGGTGACGAAGGACCAGATCTCCTTCGGGTCCCAGCCCCAGTAGCGGCCCCACGCCTGGTCGGCCCAGATCGCGCCCATGATGATCGCGGCCGTCCAGATCGGGAACGCGAACATCGTGACCCGCATCGCGAGCCGGTCCAGGCTCTCCGCGGACGGGACGCGGGCCAGCGCGCCACCGGCGAGCATCCTGACGCGGGCCCTGCCGCCCGCCTCCTCGCCGGCCTTCAGGAAGTACAGGATCGTGGCCGCGCCCGCGACGGTGAACGCGCCGGTCGCGATGATCGCGGCGGACACGTGGATGGCGATCCAGTACGAGTTGAGCGCCGGGGTGACCGGGCCCACCGAGTCGTACAGCCAGATGTTCGCCACACCGAGCGCGATGACGGCCGCGAACATGACGGGCGCGCCGAGGAAGCGGGCCTTGTACCGGAACATCACGACCATGAACGCGGTCACGGCGGCCAGCGAGATGGCGGTGAGGAACTCGTACATGTTGCCCCACGGCCACCGGTTCGCCGACAGCCCGCGGGCCACCAGGACGCCGAGGTGCGCGCCCAGGCCCACCACGTTCAGCAGGACGGCGAGGCGCGACCAGTCGACCTGCGGACGATCCTCGTCGTCGACCTCGGTGGCCGCGGCGGCCGTCTTGACGGGCGGCTCGTCGTCGGTGTCGGCGACGTCGAGGTCGGCGGCGCCGCCGGCGCCCACCAGGACCTTGGCGGCGGCCTTCTCCCGCACCTGCGTCTTGGCCTCCGCCGCGGTAGCGGCGCCACGGCGGCCGAAGCCCATGTCGGCGGCGTAGGCGACCAGCGCGATGATGTACATCACCACGGTGGTCAGCATGAGCTTGTCGCTCAGGTTCGCGAGGTCGGCGTTGCTCACCTGTGACTCACCTCGTCACTCCTTAGGTTCGGTCGCCGGTGCGTCCGGCTCATCCGTCTCGTCCGGGTCGTCCGGGTCGCCGGGTTCCTGTTCGGGACCGCGCAGGGCGGTCACGATGTCGTCGAACTCCGAGGTCGCGTTCCCCAGCGTGAGACCGCCGACCTCGACCACCGTACGCCCGCCCTCTCCGGCGCTCGCACGGACCCACACCCTGCGCCGCCTGACCATGAACGAGGCCGCCACGCCGAGCACCGCCAGGATCGCCGCGACCAGGGCGGGGATGCGTCCCGGGTCGTGGTTCACCGAGACGGTCGCGTACTCCTTGAGGCCGTCGAACGTGATCGAGCCGGCGCCGCCGGGGAGCTTGAAGGTCTCCCCCGGCTCCAGCAGTTTCTGGCCGTCCTTGACGGGCTGGAGCGTCTTGCCGATGCCCTCCAGCTTGTACACCGACTGCGGGGTCCCGGAGTCCAGGCCGATGTCGCCCTTGAACGAGGAGATCGTCACGACCGGACGCAGCGGCGCGGGGAACCCGGAGATGATCTGCTTGCCGTCCTCGCTGGCCATGGCGGTCGGCCACAGGATCGCGTAGAAGGCGAGTTGGTCGGGCTCGGCGTCGGGGGCCTTGATGACGCCCTCGGACGTCAGGTTCCGCGGCTCCATCTCCAGGAACGGCACCGCGTCCTGGAACGCGACGTTGCCCTTGGCGTCCCGGACGGTGAACACCGGCGCGTACCCGTGGCCGAGCAGGTACACCTTCGCGCCGCCGACCTTCAGCGGATTGTTGATCTGGAGGTCGTGCGTCTTCTCCTCGCCACCGGGCGTGGCGCGGTAGCGGATCTTGGCGTTGAACTCGGTGGCCTGGCCGCGCTTGTCGCCCTTGGTCTCGTACTCGGCCTTGAAGTCGTCGAGGGAGACGGTGAACGGGGCCAGCTCGCCGTCGTTGAAGGCGCGTCCGGGGTCGAACTGGTCGTACTGGCTCAGCGAGTTCGCGAACGTCTTGCCCTCCATGAGCAGGACGTCGCCGCGGTAGCCGAACAGGTTTCCCAGGCCGAGCGCGAACAGCAGCGCGAGCAGCGCCAGGTGGAACAGCAGGTTGCCCGTCTCGCCGATGTAGCCCTTCTCGGCGGACGCCGCGCCGCCGGAGACGTCCACCCGGAAATGGCGCCCGCGCAGGACCTTGCGGGCCTCGGCGAGGACGTCGTCCGGCGACGTGCCGGTCTCGTACTTCGCCGACTGCGGCAGCCGTCCGAGGTTGCGGGGCGCGGCGGGCGGACGGGCCCGCATCGACCGGTAGTGCTTCACCGCGCGCGGCAGGACGCACCCGGCCAGCGAGGTGAACAGCAGAATGTAGATCGCCGCGAACCAGGGCGCGGCGAACACGTCGAACATCGAGAACCGGTCGAGCCACGGGCCGAGCGTCCTGTGCTCGTCGAGGTAGGCGACGACCTTCTCGGGCGCCTGGCCCCGCTGCGGCAGGACCGACCCGGGCACAGCGCCGAGCGCCACCAGGAACAGCAGGATCAGCGCGGTGCGCATCGTGGTGAGCTGCCGCCAGCCCCAGCGCAGCCAGCCGACCGGGCCGATGCCCTTCGGGCGCGGGACCTCCTCCGGCGCCTGACGCGCTGCGGGCGCCTGCGTACCGGACTCAGGGGCCGATTCCTTGAGGTCGTGCTTGGTGTCAGTCATCTCAAATCACCGGTTCGAAGCCGCTGATCCACGACCTCAGCTCGATGGTCAGGTCGCCCCACAGGCCGCTGACCAGCAGCACACCGATGAGGACGAGCATGCCCCCGCCCGAGCGCATGACCAGGGGGTAGTGGCGCTTGACGGCGCCGAACGCGCCGAGCGCCCTGCGGTAGGCGATCGCGGTGGCCACGAACGGCAGTCCAAGGCCCACACAGTACGCCAGGGACAGCAGCGCGCCCCGTCCGGCGCTCGCCTCGGTGATCGCCAGGCCCTGCACGGCGCCGAGCGTCGGGCCGATGCAGGGCGTCCAGCCGAGCCCGAACAGGACGCCGAGCAGCGGCGCGCCCGCGAGCCCGGCGGCGGGCAGCCGGCCCGATTTCATCGTCCGCTGGAGGCCGGGGATGAAGCCCATGAACGCCAGCCCGAACACGATCGTGACGACGCCGAGGACGCGGGTGATCGTGTCCTGGTACTCCAGCAGCCAGCGGCCGAGCCCGCCGAAGATCACGCCGTAGCTGACGAACACGACGCTGAACCCGGCGATGAACAGCACGGCGCCCGCCAGCAGCCGGCCGCGTCGCTGCTCGGCCAGGTCGGCGCCGCTCATGCCGGTCACGTACGACAGGTAGCCCGGGACGAGCGGCAGCACGCACGGCGAGGCGAACGAGACGAGCCCCGCCAGCGCCGCCAGTGGCGCCGCCGCGACCAGCGACCCGCTGACGACCGTCTCGCTGACCGAGCCCACGCGCTCACGTCTCCGCGAGGGCTTTGGCGACCAGCGGGTTCAGCTTGGAGTACGTCGTCGCGCCGATCACCCGGGCGGCGACGCGGCCCTGCCGGTCGAGCACCAGCGTGCTCGGGACCGCGCTCGGCGGAACCTCCCGGAACGCCAGCGTGACCTGCCCGTTCGCGTCGAACAGGCTCGGGTAGGTGACCTTGAACTTGCGCTCGAACGCCTGCGCGTTGGCCTTGGAGTCCTTGAAGTTGACGCCGAGGAACTCCACGCCCTTGGCCTTGTTCTCGCCGTACACCTGCTGGAGCGACGGCGCCTCACCGCGGCACGGCGCGCACCACGACGCCCAGAAGTTGACGACGACGACCTTGCCCTTGAGGTCGGCGAGCTTGAACGGCCTGCCGTCCAGGTGCTCGCCGCTGACGTCCTGGACGCTCTTGCGCCCGGCGGGCTTGTACTCGGTGACGTTCCCGTCGCCCGAGACGAAGCGGTTGTCGCCGCCGTCGGGGCCGTTCCCCGAGGCGCTCGTCCCGGCGCACCCGGCCAGCAGCCCGCAGAGCGCGACGGCCGCGGCCACGGCGCGCGGCGGGGAGACTCGGGGGCTCAACGGACCCTCCACATTCAGGGCGAGCTACTACAAGACGTGCTACTACAAGACGTAGTACACAACCTAGCGGTGCCGTCAGGCCCCCGCGACACTGGGGCCCTTCGCGATCCCCGCCGCGGGCTCGCTGTAGGCGACCTCCACCAGCCGGCTGCCCGCGAACGTCAGGCTCGTCAGGCTGGCCAGGCCGCATTCGCGGCGCTTCGGGTGGTGCCAGAGGCGGCGGTGCTCGGCGTGCAGGCGCAGCACCCAGATCGGCAGCTGGTGGCTGACGCACACGGCCTCGTGGCCCTTGGCCGCCTCCCGCGCCCTGATCACCGCGGCGCGCATCCGGGCGGCGAGCTCCTTGTAGGGCTCGCCCCAGGACGGCCTGAACGGGTTGACCAGGTGCCGCCAGTGCTCGGGACGGCGCAGCGAACCGGCCCCGGCGCCGAACGTCAGCCCCTCGAAGTGGTTCCCGGCCTCGATCAGCCGGTCGTCCACCGTGACGGGCAGATCGAACGCGTCGGCCAGCGGCGCGGCCGTCTCCAGCGCGCGCTGCATCGGCGAGGAGAGGATGGCGGTCACGTCCCGGTCGGCGAACCACTTGGCGACGGCCTTGGCCATGAGGACGCCGTCCTCGCTCAGCCGGAAGCCGGGAAGCCTGCCGTACAGGACCCGCTCGGGATTGTGCACCTCACCGTGCCGCAGCAGGTGAACGGTAGTTTTCTCGGTCATCGCCAGCAAGATTACCTACGCCGCTCCACGCCTGCGTCCACCGGCCATGCC
>JBOHBY010000771.1:0-4870 GCA_050698635.1 Spirillospora sp. | reverse complement strand
CCTGATGGCCACCTGGTTCGCCGGCGTGCTGCGGGACGGGTTCGCGCTCACCGCCGCCGGCGCCTACGCCGACTTCCCCGACGTCGCCGCCGACGGGCTGCGCGGCCTGCTGACCGCACTGCCCGGCTGGGACGGCGACGTCGACCACGCCACCGCGCACATCATGGACGGCTTCGCCGACCTCGGCGTGCACCCCGACGTCCCCGACGGCGTCAGGGCACTGCATGCGGCCGGACTGCGGCTGGCCACCCTGACCAACGGCTCCACCGCCATCACCGAACGGCTGCTGTCCCAGGCCGGGCTGACCGAATACTTCTCGGCGCTGCTGGACGTCAGCGCGCCCCGGGCGTGGAAGCCCGCACTGGCGGCCTACCGGTACGCCACCGACACCATGGCCGCTGACCCCGCCGAGACGCTGCTGGTGGCCGTCCACCCCTGGGACGTCGACGGCGCCCGCCGCGCCGGCCTCCAGGCCGCCTGGCTGCGGCGCGGCGCGACCGCCTATCCCAGCGTCCTGACCGCCCCGAACCGAACCGCAGCCGACCTGCGCGAACTGGCCCAAGACCTCGTCGCGGCGGCAAGCTGAGGCCCCGGAGCAGCCGCCGGTGGCGCGTCGGCCCTGGCCTGCTGTTCGCCGCGGCCGCCAGCGGCGGTACGGGCGCTTCAGCGGGCCGGACGGCAGTCGATACCGCGGAGCATGAGGTCCAGTCCCAGGTCGAATTGGGCGTCGAGGTCGGACTGGCCGCAGAAGACTTCGGCGACGGCGGCGAGGTCGTCGGGAGTGCCGGGGCGCAGTAGGTCGCCGACCTTGGGCGCACAACCGGTGGAGGTGATGCCCCACGTCACTTCGGCCTGGGCGGAGCCGAGCGCATAGGAGGTCAGGGCGCGCAACAGCGCGTAGGCGCGGTCCTCGCGGGTGCCGCCGTCGATCGCGGCTTTGATGTGCTCCTGGACAATCCGCAGCGCGGGGATCGGCATGATCGACCGGCTCATGATCAGTGGCGCGGCATTCGGATGGCGGCGCATGACGTCACGCAGCGCGTGCGCAAAGGCCCGTGCTCCGGCGAGCCAGTCGTCCTGCGCCGGGGCGGCGTTCTCGACCTCCTCCCACAGGACCTCTACGCCGCCGTCCAGGACGTCGTCCTTGTTGGAACTGATGGTCCGCACGCTCCCGGCCCTGCTCGCCTTCACGGTGGCCGCGACCGCGGCGGTCCACGGCAGCGGCGGCGTCGCCGAAGAGATCAACGGCGGCACCCTGGAGCAGGCGCAGCTGAGCCCCGCTCCGCCGCCGGTGCAGATGCTGGGCCGCATCGCCGCGCTGGCGGCCGAAGGGGCGGCGGGCGCCGCGTTGTTCGGACTCGGCTTCGCGCTCGGCTTCGGCCTCGACTACCGTCCGCACCCTGCCGCGCTGGCCCCATCCCTGTTCACCGTGGCGGACGCGCTCGGCTACGGCCTGCTGATCGCAGCGCTGACGGTACGCGTGGCCAGCATCGGCGCCATCACCCACGTGTTCAACATGGTGATCATGTTCTTCGGCGGGCTCATGGTGCCCATCACGATGTTCCCCGGCGCCCTGGAGACCTTCGCCCGATTCATCCCCATCGCCCTCGGCGTCCAAGCCACCAACACCACGCTGAGCGGCGAGCCGCTGTCGGCCACCGTCTCCGACGGCACCCTGCCCTGGCTGATCGTGCACGCCACCGTCCTGCTCACCGTCGGCCTGGCGATCTACACCCGCAACATCCGCCGCGCCCAGCGCGAGGGAGGACTGAGCCTCCGATGAACACGCGCCTGCTCACCGCCCTGGGCAACGAGGTCCGCAAGGGCCTGCGCTTCGCCTGGTCCGAACGGCTGCAGATCCTCATCGAACTGCCCATGTTCGCCGTCTTCATCCTGCTGCTCGGCCCCCTCATCGGCCAGGGACAGCAGATCACCGGCGGCCAGGTCAGCTGGACGATCGACAGCCGGACGACCTCGATCATGGTCGTCTGGTTCGTCCCCTTCACCTTCTTCTACATGCAGGTCGTCAAGATGTTCTGGCGGCTGCCCAGCGAGATACAGACCGGCACCATCGAGCAGGTCCACCTGTCCCCGCTTCCCACCTGGCTGGTCGCCGCCGCCGGACGCGTGACCGCCGCCTTCCTGGAAACCCTGCTGGTAGCCGCCGGAACCTACGGCATCGTCTCCGCCTTCGGCACCGTGCACATCGACTGGAACATCGCCGCGCTGCTGCCCGCCGCGCTGATCACGCTCGCCGCGGTCGGGGTTTCCCTGATCATCGCCGGTGCGACCCTGGTACGGAAACGGATCCAGCTGGTCAACGACACCGTCCTGCCGGTGGTGATGCTCTTCAGCGCCAGCGCCGTCCCGCTCATCGAGGTGCCCGGCTGGTGGGCCGACGCCTCCCACTTCTTCCCGGTGACCGACGGCGTCGGCAGCCTGTACCGGGCACTGCAACGAGTGTCACATGGATGCCCAGGTGCCACACCTCGTGGCGCAGCGCCTCGGTGTAGCGGGCCAGCGCGGCCTTGGACGCGGCGTAGAAGGCCTCCCCCGGCTCCCCGACCCACGCGGCCAGGGAACCCACGTTGATGATGCGGCCCTGCCGGCGGGCGCGCATCCCAGGCAGCACGGCATGGGTGACCCGCACCGTCCCGAAGAAGTTGACGTCCATGACCGCCGCCGCGTCGTCGGGCGCGGTCTCCTCGGCGAACCCTTCGAGCATGATCCCGGCGTTGTTGACCAGCACATCGATACCGCCGCCTGCCGCCAGGACCTCGTCCACGCACCGCCGCACCGACTCGGGGGAACCGACGTCCAGGCGGACCATCCGCACCTCCCGCTCGTCCAGACGGGCATGCCGCGACGTGCCGAAGACCCGGGCGCCCCGGTCGGCGAACAGGCGGGCGGTCGCCCGCCCGATCCCCGAGGACGCCCCCGTGACCAGGACAGTGCAACCCTCGAATCGAGCGGGCATCGGACCTGACCTTTCGTCTCCAGGCGGAAACCCTTCCGAGGAAGCCAGGATGCGCCAAAGAGACTACCGGGCCAGAACGATGAGCAGGGGCCGCGCGGTCTCTCCTAAAGATCTTCACGGATACGGGCGTGAACGAGAACGGGTGGTCGGCCAGCGAGTGCCATGACACCAGGCCAGGTCCAACAGCCTGCCGAAGCTTGGGACACAGCGGCGGGAGCACGGGTCCGGGTACCGCATCGAGACGTCCAGACTGAACCGGCCGGTAACCGGCTCGACGCAGACGGTCAGGTGGACGCCGGTGGACGTGTGCCGGGCGGGCCGCTGATCGCGGTGACGCAGTGCTGGAGCAGGTTGGCGAGTTGGCGGCGCTGCCGCCCGTCGAGGCCGGCGACCATGCGGTCTTCGATGGCCTGGGCGACGACGTCGGCGTCCGCCATGAGTTTTCGGCCCGGTTCGGTCAGTTCGGCGCCGAGGATGCGGCCGTGTCCGCGGCGAGGGAGAAGTTCCACCAGGTCGCGGCGGGCGAGCTCGGTGACGATCTTGTGCATCGTCTGCGGGGTGACGTGCGTGTCCCGCGCCAGTTCGGCCGAAGAGATCCCGGGAGTGGCTGCGACCAGGTGCAGCACCGTGCTCTGCACCGGCGTGAGGTCCAGACCGGTGAGGGCGTCGCGCAGCTCGATCCGGACCAGGTGCTGGAGCTGCAGGAACGGCGGAAGCGGACGGCTCATGGTTGACAGGCTATCAGCCTTGCTGATATCTCTATTATCAGCCAAGCTGATAAACGAAGGAGATTTCCGATGCCCGCAGCCGCGCGCACTCGCGCACCGTCCCTTACCGGCGACCGCCACCGGTGGTGGGCCTTAGCGGTCATCGCGCTGGGACAGTTGATGGTCGTCTTCGACGTCACGATCGTGAACGTCGCGCTGCCCTCGATCGGCCGCGACCTCGGTGTCACCGACACCGGCCGCGCCTGGGTGATCACCGCCTACACCCTGTCCTTCGCCGGGCTGCTGCTGGCCGGCGGCAAGGTCGCCGACAACCTCGGCGCCAGGAAGGCGTTCCTGATCGCGCTCGCCGGGTTGGCCGCCGCGTCCGCCGCGGGCGGCGCCGCCGCCAGCCTGGAGATGCTGCTGGCCGCCCGCGCGGGGCAAGGCGTGTTCGCGGCGCTGCTGGCACCCGCGGCGATGTCGATGGTCGCCACCACCTTCCCCGACCCTCGCGAGCGTGGCCGGGCATTCGCGGTGTTCGGCATCGTGATGGGCGGCGGCGCCGGTGCCGGGCTGGTGTTGGGCGGCCTGCTCACCGAGTACCTGAACTGGCATTGGACGCTCTACGTCAACACCCCCCTCGCGCTGGCCGCGGGGTTGGGCGCGGTGCTCGTCCTGCCCGCGAGCCAGGTCCGCCGCACGCGGGTGGACGTCCCCGGCGCCGTCCTGGCCACCGCCGGCCTGGTCGCGCTGATCTACGGCACGAGCACCGCTCTCACCCACGGCTGGACCGCACCGGCCACGCTCACCGCCCTCGCCGGCGCCGTCGTCCTGCTGACCGTTTTCACCGCCGTCCAGGCGCGCACCCGGCACCCGCTGCTGCCGCCCCGGATCGTGGCGCACCGCAACCGCGGCGGCGCCTACCTGGCGTTCGTCCTGGTCATGATCGGCATGTCCGGGATGTTCCTGCTGGTGTCTTACTACCTGCAGACCATCGCCGGATACACCGCCCTACGCGCCGGCGCGGCGTTCCTGCCGTTCGCCGCCGCCACCCTGCTCGGCTCCATCGCGGTCGGGCACGTCATGACCCGCCTGCGGACGGGCGCGCTCCTGGCCATCGGGCTGCTGCTGGCCGCCGCCGGCCTGGCCCAGCTGACCCGGCTCGACGTCGGCAGCGGCTACACCC
>JBOHBY010000770.1:0-1669 GCA_050698635.1 Spirillospora sp. | reverse complement strand
GCTCGTCCGGGAGCACGCGGGCACCGCGGTCATCGAGCTGGCCAGCGAGCGCGGTGCCGCGTGGACGTGGGCGATGCGGGTCGGCGACGAGCTGGTGGCGATCAGCGCGCACACCTACGGCCGCCGGATCGAGGCGCTGGCCGCGGCGCGCCGGTTCCGGCTCGGCGCCGCCGAGGCCCACATCGAGGAGCGGATCCCGCTGCTCGGCGACAACGAGAGCCGCGACAGCGAGACCAGGGAGACCGAGACCAGGCAGCAGCCCGTCGGCCCCGAACGCGGAAGCCGCCGCCAGTGAACGACCGGATCGCGCCGTCGGGCCTGAACGCGGGAGCCGTCGCCAGTAAACGGGAACGCGAACCGCCCGTAACCCGCGAACCGGTGAATAGGGCATGGCCCCGGACGACAGGGTCCAGAGGCCGCACCCCCCTCGCTGTCTGAGAGGACACCATGCGAATCGGCAAGACCAAGCTGTACGCCGCGAGCGTCGCCGCGGTGGCGCTGGCCGCGCTCACCACGGTCGCGTCCCCGGCCACGGCGGAGCCCCCGCCGAACGGCACGGCGGAAGTGATCGCCTTCGCCGGCTCCGACACCACCGAGGACGTCATGGACGCCCTCACCGCCGCCTACCGCGCCAACACCACCGCCAACCCCGACGGCGACAACACCGTGAACATCCCGGTGCAGGCCGAGGCCGGAGCCCCCGGCTTCACCGTGCCCGCCCAGGGCGCGTGCACCACGGCGCGCACCTACGTCAACGAACTCGAGGCGAACCCGCCGTCCACGTACCCGGCCCCGAACGGGTCGACCGACGGCAAGAACGCGCTGCAGGGCAACCCCCCGTATCCGGCCGACAACCTCGCCACCGGCTGCATCGACGGCGCCCGTTCCTCGTCGGGCCCGTCCAGCGGCGACCCGTCGCAGTTCGAGTACTACGCCTACGCCCTCGACGCGGTGGGCTGGGCCCACTACGAGACCAGCGCGGCCCCGGTCTCGCTGAGCGTCGCCGAGATCCGCGGCATCTACAACTGCACCTACACCAACTGGAACCAGGTCGGCGGCGACGACGCCCCGATCCACCGCTACATCCCGCAGAGCGGCTCCGGCACCCGTTCCTTCTTCATCGGAACCGTCCTGAACGGCGTCGAGCCGTCCACCTCCTGCGGCCAGGTCACCGATGTGCAGGAGCACGATGGCCGCGCGGTCCCGACCGGCGACCGCTACAACGCGATCCTGCCCTACTCGGTGGCCCAGTGGGTCGCCCAGGCCAACAACGTCGTCGAGGACAAGCGCGGCACCGTGGTCATCGGCCGGCAGGAGACCACGGGCGGCACGCTCAACCCGGTGAACGGCCCGGACGGCAACGGACGGTACGCCCCCAACACCGCCGTCGTGAAGGAGAACCCGACCTTCCTCGGTGTCCGCTCCGTCTACAACGTGCTCGACGGACGTGTCTCCTCCTACTCCCAGACCCTGCGCTTCGCGGGCCAGGACGGCACCGGCCCCGGTTACCTGTGCGACGGTAACAGCGAGGTCACCGGCATCCTGACCAACTACGGCTTCAGCCCGCTGCCGCCCGACCCCTTCACCGGCGAGACCTGCCGCAGTTCCTGACACGGCGCCGCTCTGACCTGAGCCGCGCCCGATACCCGCGGGCCCGGGGCCACCACCC
>JBOHBY010000769.1:0-3833 GCA_050698635.1 Spirillospora sp. | reverse complement strand
CGAGGAGACCGACTGGGTGCAGATCGTCAAGTGGTATGACGAACTGGTGCGCATAACCGACAGCCCGGTGGTCCGTCTCAACCGGGCCGTCGCGGTCGGCGAGGCCGACGGCCCGCGCGCCGGACTGGCCGCCCTGGCGGAGGTCGACCCGGCGCTGCCCCGCCACACCGCCGCCGCGGCCTACCTCCACGAGCGCGACGGCGACACGTCCACCGCGGCACGCCTCTACGCCGAGGCCGCCCGGTCGGCGCCCAACCTCGCCGAACGCGAACACCTCACACGGCAGGCCGCACGGCTCAACGCACAGCTGCGCGGCTGAACGACACATCCGATTACTCAGAGTGTCTCTAGAATTACGTTGTGCTTTTGACGTCTGCCAGGAGGTCGCCTCGCTGGGACACGGTCTGCGGTGGTGCCCTTGTCGCCGTGAGCCTGCTTCTCGTCCTCGGAGCCCTGCAGTTGATGGCGCTGGACGGTCGCTGGGGCCTGATGGCCAAGTGGGGCTGGTGGACGACGCGGAGCCTGCTCCTCAGCGTGTTCTTCGCCGTGGCGGCCGCGGTCGTCCTGCACACCGGACGCCGCGGCCTCGGGGCCGTGCTCGGCGTGACGGCCGTGAGCATGGGCGTGTACGGGCTCGGCGGGCTGCTGTACTACACCGCCGACGGAGCCGGCTCGTTCTTCGACCCCGGCACCCTCGCGCTGCTGCGCGGCGCGGCCGTGTTCGGGATGCACGGCTCCCTCGCCGTCCTCCCCCTGTGGTTCCCGCAGGGTCGCCTGACCGACCGGCGCTGGCGGTGGCCGGTCGCCGCGATGGTCGTGATCTACCTGCTCTATCTGGCGCCCCTGGCGTGGTACGGCTGGCAGACCACCGACCCGGTGTGGACCGCGGACGTCATGGCCGATCAGCACCGCTGGTGGGACCGTACCGGCAACGCGATCATCTGGATGCCGCGGCTGCTGTCGGTCGTCGTCCTAGCCCAGCTCGTGCGCCGGTGCAAGCGGTCCGGTGGGCTGGCCGGACGGCAACTCCAGGCGATGGCCTACGGATACGGCCTGTACTGGGGAACCCAGATCTTCGAGAAGCTCCTCGATATCCGCGCCGAGCGCGACCTGCCCCTCTGGGCGCATTTCCTGTTGAACGGCCCCCTCGCGCTGGCGCTGGCCGTGATCTCCATCGCCGCGGTGCTGCGCGAGGATCTCACCGCCTTCGACCGGTACATCCGGCGTGCCCTGGTCCTGTTCGGTCTCTTGATCGGCATGGCCTACGCCTACCGGGGTCTGTATCTGGCGCTGTCGGCGCTGCCGCCCGGCAGAACGACGGCCTCCACCGTGGTCGCGTCCGCGGTGATCCTCCTGGTGTTGCGGCCAGGGGCGGCGCTGCTGTTGAAGGCCAGTGACCTGCTGCTTTACGGCCGCCGGGCCAAGCCGGTCGAGATGCTGCGGGCGCTGGCCACCGGGCTGCGCGACCGGATGCCGGCCGACGCGGTCCCGTCCCAGGTGTGCCGGATCGTGGTGGAACGGCTCGGGCTCCCCGCCGCGACCCTCGTCGCCCAGACGCGGCAGGGCGACCGGGAACTGGCCCGTGCGGGCACCCCCGACCCCGCCGCCGCCGTGATGCGGACCGAACTCACCTACCAGGGGGAACCGGTCGGGTGCCTGACCGTCCAGCTACGACCCGGGCAGCGGACGCTCGACTCCCGCGACCAGGCGGCGCTGGAGATCGTCACCGACCAGCTCGGCCCGATAGTCTCGGCGATCGGACTGCACGAGGAGCTGCGGATCAGCCGGGAGCGCATCGTCGTGGCGCGGGAGGAGGAGCGCCGCCGCCTGCGCCGCGACCTGCACGACGGCCTTGGCCCCTGCCTGGCGGGGATTCAGCTGCACCTCGACACCGCCGCCGACCTGCTCAAACCCGGCTCACCGCCGCGCGGTCTCGTGGAAACGGCATGCGGCGCCGCCACCGGAGGGCTGGCGGAGGTCCGCCGGATCATCGACGATCTGCGTCCCCCCGACCTGGACGAGCACGGGCTTGTGGCCGCTCTCCAACTGCTCGTCACACGGCTGGGCGGTCCGACCCTCACCGTCACGGCCGACCTCCCCCTCCCCGGCGAGGTTCCCGAACTGCCCGCCGCGACCGAGACCGCCCTGTACCGCATCGCCGCCGAGGCGCTGACCAACGTCGTCCGCCACGCCCAGGCCACCACCGCCGCGCTCACCCTGACGTTCGACGGGTCCGAACTGGTCCTGCGGATCACCGACGACGGCGTCGGGCTTCCCGCCGAGCCGTCGCGCCGGTCCGGAGTCGGGCTGAGCTCGATGGCCGACCGCGCGGAGGAGATCGGCGGGACCTGCCGCGTCTCGTCTCCGGCCGGACGGCGGCGCGGCACGCTCGTCGACGTCCGGCTCCCCAAGGAGTGATCATGTTCACCGGCACCGTGCTGCTGATCGACGACCATCCGATGTTCCGCGCCGGGGTCCGCGCCGCGCTGGAGACCGGGACGGGCCTGACCGTCGTCGGTGAGGCCGGAACCGCGGCCGAGGGCGTGAAGCTGACCCGCGAACTGCGGCCCGACGTCGTCCTCATGGACGTGCACCTGCCCGACCGGTCGGGCATCGAGGCGACGCGCGAACTGCTGGACGGCACCGAACCACCGCTCCCTCGCATCCTGGTCGTCACCATGTCCGAGGAGGACGACTCCGTCGTCGCGGCGCTGCGTGCGGGCGCCCGCGGTTACGTGGTCAAGGGCGTCCTTCGCGGGGAGCTCCTGCGCGCCGTGCAGACCGTCGCGCTGGGCGGTGCGGTGTTCAGCCCCGCGGTCGCCGACCGTCTCGGCACCTATTTCACGGCGTTGCACACCGCGCCGTCCCGCGCGGCGTTCCCCGACCTGACCGCGCGGGAGGCCGAGATCCTCGACCTGGTCGCGCGCGGCCTGGACAACCAGCAGATCGCCCGGCGCCTCGTCCTGTCGGACAAGACCGTCCGCAACTACGTCTCGCAGCTGCTGACCAAACTCCAGGTACACGACCGGACGCAGGCCGCCGTCCGCGCCCGCGACGCCGGTCTCGGGACGTGACCGTCCCGTGGCGGAGCTGTCCCGGGACGAACCCGGGACAGCCCGAGGACTGACGCATCGTGCTCCCATGACGCCGGGCGCCCAACTCTGATGGCACGACATCGAGCGGACCTCCTCGCGAGGGCTCCGCGACAGCCACGAGAAGGGATCACCCCATGACCAGCAGCATGTTCACCCGAGCGCTCCTCGTACCGACGCTCGCCGTCGCCTGCGCGGTGCCCGCGATGGCGGCCGTCACCACGTCCGCCCACGCGTCCACGCCAGGGCCGACGCACTCCAGCGCGGCAGCACGGGGCGACGTGTGCAAGGACCTCTCCAACGGCACGTTGTGCTTCAGGAGGAAGGTCAACGACCACCCCCAGGTCTGCTACGACAAACACAGGGGCCAGCCGGTGACGGTTCGTCTGGGATTCGAGGTCAAGGGCTCCCGCGGGTGGATTCCCCGATGGGACCAAGGCTTCTTCCGGGCCCACCCAAAGCACGGCTACTGCTTCGCCTGGCACGGCCACACGGTCTCCCCGGGCCACGTCTACCGCGGCGTGCTGAAGCAGCTGAACGGCCCTACCTGGTACACCCCGGCCGTCCGGATGTGACCCGGCCGTTCCTTCCGCATCCCGAAACGCTGTGACCGATCCCATCACCGAGAGGAATTGTCATGTCCAACCTTGCCCGCGCCGTCACGGCTCTGGCCATCGCGTCACCGCTGGTCCTGGCCGGCACCACCGCCGGAGCCGCCGGAGCCGCCGGAGCCGTCGTCGG
>JBOHBY010000768.1:0-2121 GCA_050698635.1 Spirillospora sp. | reverse complement strand
GCGCCGCGGCGGGGACGATGAGGGACGCGGCGACGGTGACCGCGGTGACGGCGGCGGCCGTGCGGCGCGGCACCCGCGACGCTCTCGGAACCGCCGGGACGGCCGGTGCCGTGGGTGCCGTCGGTGCCTTCGAGGACGATGGGGAGCGGAACATCGGGCCTCCAGATGAACGCGGCGCCCCTACCGTGCCACCGATCTTCGTCCGATGCCACCGTCCGCACCGGCCGACCCCGGACGCCCGTTGCGACACCCGCCGCGAAGCCCGCTCCCGTACCCGCGAACAAAGATCATAAAGCGCTTTCCCGATGGGAAATCGGCGATATTCCGCCGGGCCGATCAACCGAAACTCATTCGGGTGTTAGCCCAGCGTGAGGGGGAGACTCCGCCACGTCGCCGACCTGCCGGTTTGGCAGGATCCGACAACACCCGCATGACGTGAATCACGCGCAAAACGTTGCGATTATGCTCATACCTGGTGAATTCTTAGGGACTTCGACAAGCCGTCATCTCGCGAACAGCGGCGCGGGTTCAGGCCTGGGGGGACACCTATGACCTGGGACATGCGCATGCGCAACAACATGTTCCGGCGCCTGCCGGTCGAGCAGGCGACCGGCCGGCTCTACGGAGGCCGGCACCGGCTCCGCGTGGTCTACCGGACCCGCGATCTCGTCGTGCTCGGACTCGGCGTGATGATCGGCTCCGGCATCTTCAAGATCGCCGGTGAGCAGGCCACCTCGACCGCCGGCCCCGGCGTGCTCGTGTCGTTCCTCATCGCCGGCGGCGTGTGCCTGCTGGTCGCGCTCGCCCTCGCCGAGCTGTCCTCGATCATCCCGGTGGCGGGCAGCGCCTACTCGTTCAGCTACGTCGCGTTCGGCGAGGTCTGGGCATGGATCGTCGGCTGGGCGCTGGTGATGGAACTGCTGCTCGCGACCGCGGTCCTCGCGCGCGTCTGGTCGCTGTACGCGACGCAGGCGCTGGCCGACTTCGACGTGCCCATCCCCGGCTGGCTCGGCGACATCATCGGCCAGGAGAAGGGCCCGGACGTCTTCGCGCTCGGCATCCTGCTGTTGGTCGTCATCATGCTCGCCACCGGCAGCCGGATGAGCCTGAAGACCCTCTGGTTCATGGTCATGGCCAAGGTCATCGTGATCGGGCTCGTCATCGCCACCGGCCTGAAGTTCTTCAGCGCCGGCAACCTCACCCCGTTCATCCCGCCGGCCCAGCCCGCGCCCGAGGGCGACAAGACGATGCTGGACGCCATGCTCGGCGCCCTCGGCGGCGGGACGCCCGAGGTCTTCGGGGTCTGGGGCCTGTTCGCCGCCGCGCCCGCCATCGCGTTCGCCTACATCGGCTTCGACCTGATCGCGACGTCCGCCGAGGAGACCGACGACGCGCCCCGCAAGGTGCCGCGCGGGATCATCACCGCGCTGATCACCGCCGTCGTGCTGTACGCGGCCGTCGCGGTCGCGCTCGTCGGCATGGTCGGCATGGACGGCTTCGCCAAGCTCAACCCCGACAAGCTGCTCATCGCCGCCGCGTTCGACTCGGTCGGCGCGGGCGCGATGGGCAAGCTCGTCGACGTCGGCGTCGTCCTCGCGCTGACCACCGTCATCCTGGTGCTGATGATCAGCCTGACCCGGGTGGTCTTCTCGATGTCGCGCGACGGGCTGCTGCCGCGCCCGCTCGCGCACATGAGCCGCCGCTACAAGGTGCCGTCCAGGGCGACGCTGCTGTCCGGGGTGGCCGCGGTGGTGATCTCCCAGGTGCTCGACGTGCTCACGCTCGAACCGCTCGTCGTGATCGGGACGCTGTTCGCGTTCCTGTTCGTCCCGGCGGCGGTGCTGGCGCTGCGCCGCACCCGGCCCGACCTGCACCGCCCGTTCCGCGTGCCGCTCGCGCCGGTGACCAGCGTCGTCACGATCATCGCGGTCGGCTGGCTGATGCTGAACCTGAAGGTCGAGACCTGGGCCTACTTCGGGATCTGGATGGTCGTCGGGCTGCTGCTGTACCTGGTGTACGGGCGCCGCAAGAGCCAGATGAAGCTGCTGCTGGAGGAGCCGCCGCCCGCGCGGCCCGTCCCCGCCCACCTGGCCGCGCCGCCCCCGGGCGCCGGGCCGGGGG
>JBOHBY010000767.1:0-3324 GCA_050698635.1 Spirillospora sp. | reverse complement strand
GCGTGCACGGCACCACCAACGACTGCGGCTTCTTCGGCATCGCCGAGGCCGGCTGAGCCGCCAGCCGAAGTTTGAGGTGAGCCGGATCAGGCGATAAGCGCAGACATGAAGATCCGCCAACTCGCGTCGGCGGCCTCGGTGGCTGGCGCACTCGCCCTCACGGGCCCGGCCGTGGCACAGGAGTCCGACTCCGTGACCCCGAAGTCGCCGTGCCCGGATCACTTCGTCCCAGCCTTCGACCCCCTCAACGTCTCCGGCGCCGACAAGAACGACAACGACGTGGTCTGCGTCAAGACCACGGGCGGCGGCGACATCTTCAAGGACGACAGGGGCTGAGCCCGACCTAAAGTCATCGATTGGCCGTGCCGACAACCCCTTCTACAGGGGTGTCCACGGCAAACCCGTCGCGAGGCGGGGACGCAAAGCCAGAGGTCTCCGTCCTTCGGAGATGGCTCGGCCGCCGCTCCAGCAACTCCACAAGGAACATTGGACTAGGAGCGGACTCTCATGGCCAGGACCCGGAAGATCCTGCTGACGCTTGTGATCGTCGGCGCGGCGGGCGCACTCGCGTCGGTCGGCGTGTTCTCGGCGTTCTCGAGCACCACCTCGAACCCCGGCAACGACTTCTCCGCCGGTACCGTCACGATCGGCGACAACGACGCGGGCGCCGCGGCGTACGACGTCTCGAACGCCGAGCCGGGCGACTACGAGGAGCGCTGCATCAAGGTGACCTACTCGGGGTCGCTGACCTCGACGGTCACCCTCTACCGCAGCGGCTTCACCGGCGGTACGGGCCTCGACGACTACGTGGACCTCACGGTGACCAAGGGCACCGGCAACCAGCCCGACTGCTCCGACTTCTCGGGCAGCACGTCGGTCTACTCGGGCGAGCTGAAGGCCTTCCCGTCCTCGTTCGGCAGTGGCGTCTCGCTGACCAACGGGTCGGGCAGCGCCGCCTGGGACCAGAACGACGCCGTGACCTACAGGGTCCGCGCGACGCTCCAGGACGACAACAACGCCCAGGGGCTCGTGGCGGGGACTCACTCGTTCACCTGGGAGGCGCGCAACAACTAGCCGGCTCGGCGAGCACGACCCGGTGCGGTTTCGATGTCGCGTGCACGCAGGATCATCCTGAGCGCACTGGTGCTCGGCGTTCTCGGCGACCGCGGGGAACCCCAGTAACGAGTTCTCCGCGGGGACCGTCGCGCTCGGCGACGACGATGCCGGGGCCGCCCTGGTCTCGCTGCCGGCGAACGCGCGGCCGGGCGACTCGAGCACGCGCTGCATTCGCGTGAGCTACACGGGGTCGCTGCCGGCGCAGGTGCGGCTGTACGCGAGCGTGAGCGGGGGCCTCGCGGACCATCTCACCCTGACGGTCACGCGCGGCACTCAGGCCTCGCCGTCGTTCCCGTCCTGCACCGGCTTCACGGCCGACGGCGCGGACTACGGCTACGGGCCGAACGGAGTCCTGTACCAGGGCAAGGTCTCCGGACTCCCGTCGGGCTACGCAGGCGCAATCACCGACCCGGCCGCGAGCTGGACCAGCGGCGACGCGCGCTCCTACCGCTACGCCGTGACCGTCGACAACACGCCGGCGGCGCAGGGCCTGTCGGCGAGCGCGACCTTCCACTGGGAGGCGAGGAACCAGTGAGGCGTGCTCTGCGCCGGGCGCTCACGATCGCGACGTGGGTGGTGGTCGCATGCGCGGTGGGCGTGGCGCTCGCCGTCGGGCTGCCGCATGCATTCGGCTTCAAGAGCTTCACGGTGATGTCGGGCAGCATGGAGCCCGCGATCGGCACCGGCGCCGTGGTCGTGGAACGTCCGATCGCGCCCCGCGAGGCCCGCGTCGGCGACGTCGTGACCTTCAAGGATCCCGAGGGCGGCGAGCGTCTCATCACCCACCGGGTGAAGAGCGTCCGGCTGCGCGGCGGCACGGCACGCTTCGTGACCAAGGGCGACGCCAACAACGCCGTCGAGCGCTGGAGCGTGCCGGCCGGCGGCAGCATCGGACGCGTCGCCTACGACGTGCCGAAGGTCGGCTACGCGATGGCGTACGCGGGCGGCCGTCACGGGCGGATCCTGCTGATCGCCCTGCCGGCGCTGCTGCTGGCGGCGTTCGAGGTCGCCCGCATCTGGCGGCCGGAGCGCGACGAGGGAGCCCGGGGTGAGGTCGCGACGTAGGCTCGCAGTCGCGCTTGCTTCGGTGCTCGTGGCGGGCGGCGCCGGCGGCGTGCTCGGCGAGCGCACCTTCGCGCTGTTCAGCGGTCAGGCGTCCAACAGCAGCCCGGGCCTGACCGCCGACGCCGACTGGATCCCGCCGAGCGCGAGCGCGGCGGTGATCGCGAAGACCGCCGGCGGGGACGGTGGCTACATCAGGGCGGGCGGCACCTACTATGCCTACGCGAACGTCGTCGACGGGGGTAACCCGCCGAGCGGCGTGGCGAGCGTCAGCGCCGACGCCGGCATGGGACCCGTCTCGCTGAGCTCGGCGGGCGGCCCCTGGACCGTGGAGGGCGTCACGTACAACTATCGGAGCGCATCGCAGACCCTTGCGGCCGGCACGCCTCCCGGTACCTACCCGTTCACGGTCAGCTCGACTGACTCCGACACGCCGGCGAACGGCCAGACCCAGAACGGCTTCAACGTCGTGGTCGACAACACCGGCGCGTCCGGGTCCGACGTGCAGACGGCGAACGGCGCCGCCACGGTCGGCAGGCCCGAGCCCGGCGACACCGTCACTTTCACCTACAGCGAGCCGATCGAGCGAATCTCGATCCTGCCGGGCTGGACGAGCGGCACCGCCAACGTGGTCGTGCGGATCAACAACGGCAACCCGGACCGGCTGCAGGTCTGGAACTCGACCAACACGATTCAGCTGCTTCTGACGAACGCCGCCGGCCTGAACCTCAACCGCAACGACTACGTCGGCGCCAACCGGACCTTCGGCCTGACCGGCACTCCCTCGACGATGGTGCGCTCCGGCAACTCGATCACGATCACGCTGGGCACGCAGAGCGGGGCCGGGACCACCGCGGCCGCGAACGGGACCATGAGCTGGGTCCCCTCCGCGAGCGCGACGGACCGCGCCGGCAACCCGACCTCGACCACCACCAGGAACGAGACGGGCACCTCGGACCGGGAGTTCTAGCCGTGTCGCGCCTGCTGATCGTCGCAGCCCTAGTCCTCGCGGCCGCCACCGCGTACGGGACTTCGCCGTCGGAGGGGCCCATCGAGACGCGGGTGGAGCTCGTCGGCGGGACTCTGTCGATGTCGAACTCGAAGGACGGCGGGGCGATCGTGACGGCCGGGGGGATGGCGCCCGGG
>JBOHBY010000766.1:0-2791 GCA_050698635.1 Spirillospora sp. | reverse complement strand
GGTCACGGCCGTGCTCGACGACAGTTACTCCGCCGCCGGGTCGGGGCAGAAGCGGCGCCGTCCGCTGGCGGTCGCGCTCGCGTCGCACTACCTGCTGGAGGCCCTGGCCAAGCGGTACACGCCGCTGTGGACGTCCGGGCGCACCGACGAACTGCTCCTGTACCCGTCCGGGCCCACGCCGCTCGGGACGCGGATCATCGACGCCCTGGAGACCGCGCCCGAGCGTCTGCTCATCGTCTCCGACGGCTGGGACAACGCGCCGCCCGGACTCGCGGCCGACGTCCTGCGGATCTGGCGGACGCGGCTCGACCCCGGGCACCGGATCGCCCCCGGGCAGCGGGTGATGATCGTCCACCTGAACCCGGTGTACGACGCCGACGACTTCGACGTGCGGCGGCTCGCGCCGACCGTGCCGACCGCGGGCATCCGCGACGCCGAGGACCTGCCGGCCCTGGTCGAGCTGGCCCGCTTCGCCGAAGGTCGCGTCGGGCTGGCGAGGCTGCGCGCCCACCTCGACGACCGGACGTCCCGTTTCCTGGGAGACCGCGCATGATGCTCGGGTTGGAGACCAGGCCGGCGCAGGTGTGGGGCTCGGTTCGGCTCGTCCCGCTCGTCCGGGACGAGCCCGTCCCGTACCTGCGGATGCACCGGAGGATCTACCAGGAGCCGGTGTCGGTCGTGGACGCCGGTCATGGACGGGCGTACGTCTCGTTCGTCCCGCATGCGTTCGTCGCGACGTGGAGCGACAACGACCAGACGCCGGCCGCCTCCTACGGGACGCGCCTCCTGGAGCGCGACACCAAGGACGCGCCGCCGCGCATGCCCGTGCGGTTCACACGGCGGATGGCACGCAAGGCGGGCCGGGACAGGCTCCGTTTCCTGCCGCTGCACATGGCCGTGGAGGGTTATCTCGCCCTGCACTTCGGCGGCCCGGAGATCGCCTGGGAGGAATGGTCGCGCCGGGCGGTCGCGCACGGGCTGTCGCCGCGGTGCGAGGAGACCTACCTCGGGCTGAGCGTGCGCGGTCTCGAGGACGCGCTGCGGATCTTCGAGATCCATCCGGGGCAGTGCGGTGTGCTGGTCTACGTCGCCGACACCCTCGCGAGCGCGTTCGCCGTCCCGCACCCGGACGACTACCGGGCCCTGCACCCGACGCTGGTCGAAGACCTCTTCGGCGAGCTGATCTACATCAACGGCCTGCTGGGAATGCCGGCGGGCGACGTTTCCGCGCCCATCGACGACACTGAGATCCGGTCGCTGGACGATCTGCGGACGGCGGCGGAGCTGCGCCAGGCCGAATGGGCCGAGTTCCACGACGAGGTCATGGCCGGGCAGCTCTTCGACCCGGACGGCTCACGCCAGGTCGTGCAGCACCTGCACGGGTTCGAGCTGGCGCGGTTCCTGCCGTCGTTCGGGCTCCGCCGCGAGAACCACATCGGCGAGACCATCACCGCCGAGGACGGCCGGATCGCCTACCTGAAGACGTTCCGCCTGTCGGAGGCGCAGGTGAGGCGCGGTTATCTGCTCAAGCGGCTGGCCGAGCACGACTGGCGGCTCGGCGCCACGGCCGCCGCGCTCGGCGCCGACGCGGCGGGCCTGGCGCTGCGGCTGGAGCGGTCGGGGTTCGGCTACCTGCTGCGTCAGGACGTCCTCGACCACTACCGGGCCCAGGCGCGGAGGCCCACCTGAACCCGACGGTCACGGCGGTCACCTGAGCCCGGCGAACAGGTCGTCCTCCTTGTCGGGGCCCTCGACGCGGGAGAAGTGGCGGACGAACGACTCGAACGAGAACACCAGCTGCTGCAGGTCCTCCGGCAGGCGGAGCAGGAAGATGTTCTCGCCCTGGCTGGCGTGCGCCTCCAGGGCCTTGACCTTGGCCTCCACGTGCGCGGACACGTCCAGCGTGCTGGTGATCAGCTCGTCGGGGGTGCCGAAGTCCTCGGGCGGATCGAAGTCGATCTCCACCCCGGCCTGCTTGACGGCGTCGAACATGCGCCGGATGCCCGAGCGCGGGATGGCGGCGTAGTACAGCTTGTCGGGGATGCCGGTCTTCTCGGCGGCGGCGAGCGCGACGCGGTGCGCCTGGATGTGGTCGGGGTGGCCGTAGCCGCCGTCCTCGTCGTAGGTGACGACGACCTGCGGACAGTAGCGCTCCATGAGCACCGCCAGCCGCCCGGCGGACTCCTCCAGCGGGATGTTCGCGAACGCCTCCGGGGCGTCGTTGGTCGACCAGCCGACCATGCCCGAGTCGCGGTAGCCGAGCAGCTCCACATGCTCGATGCCGAGCAGCTCGGCCGACTCGCGCAGCTCGGCGAGCCGCCGCTGCGCCACCTCGTCGGCGTTGTGCCCCGGCTCGCCCGGCTTGACGCCGCCGGAGTCGTCGCCCTGCTCGCCGTTGGTGCAGGTGACCAGCACCGTCCGGATGCCCTCGGCGGCGGAGCGCGCGAGCAGGCCGCCGGTGCCCAGCACCTCGTCGTCGGGGTGCGCGTGGACGGCCATCAGCGTGAGTTCGTGCTTCATCCGGGGGCTCCGCTCCTCAGGTCTCGGCCGTCCACTCTACGTCCCGGACGCTCCAGTTGATCACGTTTGCGAGGTGGACTCCGCGGCCGACAGATCGTCCACCGTCAGCGGGTGCGCGGGCGCGTCGAACGGGTGCGTGGAGGACGCCTCCAGGCCGTCGACGACGAGCAGCTCGCCCGGGTCGAGGAGCCGCCAGGCCGGGTCGTCGTCCAAGCGCTCGCTGGCCAGGACGCAGGCGGGCGCCGCCGCCCGGTGCGCGGCGACCTTCATC
>JBOHBY010000765.1:0-4836 GCA_050698635.1 Spirillospora sp. | reverse complement strand
GTTCGAGCCTGCCGCCGAGCGCGCGGAGCGGCTCGCCGCGGTCGGAGCCGCGGCGCAGATCGAAGTCACGACGTTTCGGAGCCGCCGCCTGCGCCGCGTCCGGGGCGGCCTGTGCGGGCGGGGCGTGGACGGTGCTCGCCGCGAGCGCGGCTAACGGGACGGACACGGCGACGGCCACGACGCTCCGCCGGCGAGCCCCGGTCGCTGTACGCTGCAAGATGATCACATTCCGCAACGTATCCCGGCCGGGCCTCACCATTGGTGAAGACATGACCTCGGTCATTTCAACTTAGTTTTCGCACACCATTACCTCGCGCGGGTGAACCACCACGCCTTGCCGGGCGTCCGGCGGGGAATGGCGGACGGGACGGCCCGGAGACCGTCCCGTCCAACGGTCTGGGGGCCGCCCCGTCCAGGGGCCTGGTCAGCGCAGCTTGCACGTCCCGGTGTCGGACTTCGACGGGTCGCTCTCCGAGGTGCCCGTCACCTGCAATGCCGCCCGGCGGTGCCGGCCAGGCTCGGCCTTCGCCCAGACCTCGACCTCCGTGCGGCCCTTGGCCTGCGCGGTGGCCAGCTCGTTCGGCAGCCAGGTCGTCCAGCCGCCGCCGGGGACGCCGGCCTTCAGCCGGAACACGTCCGAGCCGTGGTAGCCGGTGCCGCCCTCGCCCTTGTTCTGGAGCGTCATCGTGCACCTCATCCAGCCCGCGCCGGTCGGCCTCGCCTGGGCGTTGCCGAGTTGGACGCCGCGGGTCTGCGGCCCGGCGCCGTCCAGTGAACGGATCGCGACCGTGTACGACAGGACGCCGCTCCGGTCGCGCTGGAGGTTCAGGACGTAGAAGTGCAGCCGGTTGGCCTTGTCGACGTACTCGTACTCGCTGCCGGAGTTCGTGCCCGCGTGGAACAGCGCGTCCGACAGCTGGCGGTAGTCGCCGATCGTCATCTTGACCGGCGTGCCGTCCGGCAGGACGAAGTCGGTCTTGTCGATGTCCTGCGGGTTGGCGTCCGCCACCCAGATGAACGGGGCCCTGTCCTGGTCCTTGGTCTTGGCCAGCAGGACGCCGGAGTCCGGGGTGAAGGAGTCGGTGCCCATCCGGTCGACGACCTCAAGGGTGTAGTTGTCGTAACCGCCGCCGTCGCAGAGCGGGTCGGTGTTGACGTCGCACTTGGGACTCTGGTCACCGCCGGTGCCGAGCTTCACGTTGACGCCCGCGAGGCCGCTCTTGCCGGGCTGGACGGTCCGCGCGGTCACCTTCGCGACGACGGTACCGGACGTGGCGAGCGTCCCCCGGTCGAGCTGAAGCAGGTTGTTCGGGTCGACCATTTCGAGCTTCATCTTGTTGCGCAGCATGTGCTGCGCGCCCATGGAGCCGCCGCCCGTCGCCGGGATCGTCCAGCGGCTGTGGGGGCCGCCCGGCCCGTTGAAGGTGCCGCGGCTCAGCATGTCCCAGATGCCGCTGTAGGCGCGGCGCGGCGGGTTGCTGTACGGGTTGTTGTAGTTGTCGGCGATGCCGAGGATGTGGCTGAACTCGTGGGCGAAGACCGACATGCCGGAGCTCTCCGCCTGCGTGGACGACTCGCCGAAGACGGCGTTCGGCCAGATGGTGGAACCGGCCTGCCAGGACGTCCACGGGATGTACCGGGTCCGCACCCAGTTCGTCAGGCCCGGGTCGCCCGGACCCCACTCGGCGGGCACGTTCTCCTTCGTGCCGAACTTCATCTCCCCGAACTCCTGCCAGGTGGACGACTCGTCCTGCCCGGCGCTGAGGAAGAACACGAAGTCGAACTTCTTCGCGGTCTCCTCGCCGACGTCGGCGACCCAGGCCGCGCGCGCGTCCTTGCGCAGGTCGCGGTTGCAGGTGTCGCCCGCGGGGCAGCCCGTTCCGCCCTGCATGCCGTCCACGCCGTACTCGTGGTCCTTGGCGGGCATCTGGTACGCGCCGAACCCGGTGAGGTTCACGCCGAACCGGCCACCGGAGTCCTCCATCCAGTACTCGTGGAGCGTGTGGCCGTTGTTGAGCTTCTGCGGCTTGTTGAGGAACTCCTCGTAGAACTTGGCGACCTTGTCGCGCGGGACGTCCCCGACCCCCACCGGGTTACCGAAGATCGTGGAGTTCTTCGGCTGCGTCACCGCGAACGGCTGGTTGCCGTAGTCGACCAGCACGACCGCGCCGTTGAAGTTCTTCACCGACCCCTTCGCGGCCGGGTCGGACCAGTTCGTTCCCGGGATCTGCTTGTAGTCGTCCCAGGTCATCGTCTCGGGCAGCTCGTAGTTCTGCGGGTCGATCGGACGCGGGGCGCCGTGCGCGAAGCTCTGCGCGGACGGCTGGGCGCGCTGCCACGGCTGCGTCTGCGGCCAGTGCCGCATCTGCCACGGGTTCGCGGTCGGTTTCGGTATCGGCGGACTCGGCTGCGCGGCGGCCGGTACGGCCACGAGTGCCACGACCAATCCGATCGCCGCCGCGGGCACCAACAGCATGTTCTTGGAGCGCATGTCTCCCCTGACTCATATGAGTGTTGCGGGGAGAAAGTAAAGAAAGTGGCATACGCCCGGCTACGGCCGACTTAGCCGATCTCGCGCCGTTTGTCATGGCATATCAGACAAAACGCCCAGGTCAGGGTGGCAGAGCCAGGTCAGGACGGCAGAGTCAGGACAGCAGGTCGCGCTCCGCCAGGACGATCCCGTCCTCGTCGCTGAAGAGCCAGTCGCCCGGACGGAACTCCACGCCACCGAACCCGACCGGCACGTCCACCTCACCGGCGCCGTCCTTGGCGCTCTTGCGCGGATTCGACCCGAGCGCCTTCGCGCCGAGCTCCAGCCCGCGCAGCGCCACCACGTCCCGGACCGCGCCATTGATCACCACCCCGGCCCAGCCGTTCGCCACCGCCGACGCGGCGATCATGTCGCCCATCAGCGCGGACTCCAGCGAGCCGCCGCCGTCCACGACCAGCACCCGGCCGTCGGCGGGCGTGTTGAGCAGCCGCTTCACGAGCGCGTTGTCGTGGTGGCAGCGCACGGTCGACACCCGTCCGGCGAACGACGTGCGCGCCCCGTACTGCCGGAACTGCGTCGCGCAGCTGCGCAGCTCGTCCCCGAAGTCGTCGATGAGATCAGCGGTGGCGAAATCCATGCCCGTGACCCTAATGACCCGGTCCGCGAGATCTCAGCGCGGGGTCTCAGCGCGGGGTCTCAGCGCGAGGGGGCGTCGATGGGGCGGCCGAGCAGGCGGGACAGGACGATCGCCGTCTTCGTCGCCGTGATGTTCTCCTCCCGGCGGAGCCGTTCGAGCGCCTGCTCCAGATGCTGGATGTCGCGGGCCCGCACATGCACCAGCGCGCTGGCGTCACCGCTGATCGTGTACGCCGCGACGACCTCGGGATGCCCCCGGACGCTTGAGTGGATCTCCTCGGGGGAGGTCGCACCCGTGCAGAAGATCTCGATGAACGCCTCGGTCGTCCAGCCGAGCGCGGCCGGGTCGATGACGGCCGCGAAGCCGTTGATCACGCCGTCCGCGCGGAGCCGGTCGACGCGCCGCTTCACCGCCGGGGCCGACAGCCCGACCCGGTCCCCGATCTGCGCGTACGAGGCGCGGCCGTCCTCCAGAAGCTGCGCAACGATTCGACGGTCAAGCTCATCAAGACGCAACAAATAACACCCCCAAAGTCAGTTCTCGTCATTGGTCGACGGTCGATCTCGAACATACGCTGGATAGTGGACCGGCGGCCAGCCGACCGCCAGGTCCGTCCCCCCAACGCACCGGACCGCCGTCCGGTGTCCGAGCGTGCCCAGCCCGACCGGCCGGGCCGAGCCGCGAAGGAGCGCCGTGACGCCGACCGAGAAGCTGCGCGCGCTGTCCGACGAGCACAGCGCGCACAACTACCATCCGCTCCCCATCGTGGTCGCCGAGGCCGAGGGCGTGTGGCTCACCGACGTCGAAGGCCGCCGCTACCTCGACATGCTGGCCGCGTACTCGGCGGTCAACTTCGGGCACCGCAACCCGCGCCTCACCGCCGCCGCCAAGCGGCAGATGGACCGCGTCACGCTGGTGAGCCGCGCGTTCGACCACGACAACTTCGGGCCGTTCGTCACCGAGCTCGCCGAGCTGTGCGGCAAGGACATGGTGCTGCCCATGAACAGCGGCGCCGAGGGCGTCGAGACCGCGCTGAAGACCGCCCGCAAGTGGGGGTACGAGGTCAAGGGCGTCCCGGACGGCCAGGCGAACATCGTCACGTTCGAGGGCAACTTCCACGGCCGCACGACCACGATCGTCAGCTTCTCCACCGACACCGACGCCAAGGACTCCTACGGCCCCTACACGCCGGGGTTCCGCACCGTCCCGTACGGCGACGTCGAGGCGCTCAAGGCCGCGATGGACGGCTCGACCGTCGGCGTGCTGATCGAGCCGATCCAGGGCGAGGCCGGGGTGAACGTCCCGCCGAGCGGGTTCCTGCAGGCGGTGCGGGAGCTGTGCACCGCCAACGGCAGCCTGATGATCGCGGACGAGATCCAGTCCGGCCTCGGCCGCACCGGCGCCACCTTCGCCTGCGAGCACGAGGGCGTCGTCCCCGACGTCTACATCCTCGGCAAGGCCCTCGGCGGCGGGATCGTGCCGGTCTCCGCGGTCGTCGCCGACGCCGACGTCCTCGGCGTCTTCCGGCCGGGCCAGCACGGGTCCACGTTCGGCGGCAACCCGCTCGCCTGCGCCATCGGCCGCGAGGTCGTCGCGATGCTGAAGACCGGCGAGTTCCAGGAACGCTCCAGGACACTCGGCGCGCACCTGCACGAGCGGCTCGGCCGGCTGCCCGGCGACGTCGCCCGCGAGGTCCGCGGCCGCGGCC
>JBOHBY010000764.1:0-1530 GCA_050698635.1 Spirillospora sp. | reverse complement strand
GACGAGGGCCTGGCGATGCTCGACGCCGCGCTGGCCACAGACGTGCCCGCGCTGGTGCCCGTCCGGCTCGACCCGGCCGCGCTGCGCGCCCGCTACGACGAACTGCCCGCGATGCTGCGCGATGTCGCCGGTCCGCCGGTGCGGAAGACGGCGCAGCGTCCCGCGAACACAGCGGCGGGTCTGTCATTGGTCGAACGGCTCGTCGCCTTGGACGCCGGCGACCGGGAACAGGCCGTCTTGGACGTCGTCCGGGCCGAGGTCGCCGCCGTCCGCCACGACGACGCCTCGGCGATCGAGCCCGGCGCGCGGTTCGGCGACCTCGGCCTCGACTCGCTCGCGGCCGTGGAGCTGCGGAACCGGCTGGGCGCCGCGTCCGGTGTCAGGCTCCCGGCGACGCTCATCTTCGACCACCCGACGCCCGCGCTGCTCGCGCGCTTCCTGCTGGCCGAGATCCTCCCGGAGACCGAGACCCAGGAGACGCCCACCGGCGACCCGGGCGACCTGGGCGACCCGGGCGGGGACGCGATCGAGGCGATCAGGGACATGGGCGTCGACGACCTGCTCCGGGTGGCCCGCCGCGCGGGCCCGAGCTGACCCCCCCGAGATGGAGAGTGCCGACATGGCGGAAGTGATGGACCGGCCGGGACCGGTGACGGACACCGTCCGGCACCCCAACGACCCGGAGCTGCTCACCCGGGTGCTGCTGCCCTACCGGGCCAAGGAGACCCGGTACCTCACCTCGGCGGAGATCACCGTGGAGGGCGACCCCGCCGACCAGGGGCGCCTCGGCGCGGCCTGCTCCTTCGAGATCCCCGAGTCCTGCTACATCGACGACACCGGGCACTTCAACGCCGTCGAGTTCAACATCTGCTTCAACCAGATGTTCTACTACCTGGTCGCAAAGTCGGTGAAGGAGCGGCTCACGGCGCCGTTCTCCCGGTGGAGCATGGACGACTTCTGGACGCGCCAGCTCGGCGAGATCCTCATCACCGACTTCCGCAGCGCGTTCCGCACGCAGATGCGCGGGCGCCACTTCCAGGGCGAGATCGACCTCGTCGACGTGGCCGAGTGGGACCGCAGCGACATCAGGGACGCGCTCGTGGTGATCCGCACCACCTGCCGGTACTGGGACGAGCACGGCGGCGACAGCCACGGCGAGGTCACCGCCGCGATCCTGAACCCGCCGCCGTCCGGCGGCTGATCCGGAGGCAGCGATGAACGACACGGCAGTGCACGCGGCGGCCGAGTGGCCGCCGGCCGGGGCCGTCCCGGTGGACACCACGGACTTCTACGCCCGGCTCGCCGAGCGCGGCTTCGGCTACGGGCCCGCGTTCCGCGGGCTTCGCGCCGCGTGGAGCCGGGGCGAGGAGATCTTCGCGGAGATCACGCTGGACGGCGGCCTCGGCGGCGCCGCGTCCTCCTACCTCCTGCACCCGGCCCTCTTCGACGGAGCGCTGCACACGACACTGCTGCCGTCCAAGGACGGGGCCGACGCGCCGCGCCTGCCCTTCGTCTGGCGCGGCGTGCGGC
>JBOHBY010000763.1:0-1599 GCA_050698635.1 Spirillospora sp. | reverse complement strand
ACGCGGCCGAGCGGCTCGGCGTCCGGGTCGTCGCCGGTCCGGTGTTCGGCGTGGACGGCGTCCTGGAGGACTACGTCCGGCTGCCGTACGTCCTGCCGCCGGAGACGCTCCGCCCGGCCGTCGAACGCCTGGCCCTGGCCTACCGCCAAGTCGAGGACGCCCCCGCCGCCCGGCCCCTGCCCGCCTACGTCTGAGCGGGCCGCCGGACGCCGGGGGCGGCGCTCCACCTGGTGTCAGGGAACGTTCCCCCGGGGCGTCAGGGGACGTTCTGGATGTAGCCGACGAGGTGCTCGCGTTCGCTCTGCAGCTCGTCGATGGCGCTCTTGACCACGTCGCCGATGCTGACGATCCCGGCGAGCCGCCCGCTCTCGACGACGGGCACGTGCCGGAACCGGTGCTCGGTCATGGTGCGGCGCAGGTCCTCGACCTTGTCGCCCGGCCCGCAGCTGCGGACCTCGGTGGTCATGATGTCGGACACGGGACTGTCGAGCAGGACCGCGCCCCGCTCGTGCATCCGCCGCACGACGTCGCGCTCGGACACGATGCCGACGATCGACGCGCCGTCCGGCGAGACGACCACCGCCCCGATGTTGTGCTCCGCCAGGACGGCGAGCAGCTGCCGCACGGTGGCGTCGGGCCGCACCGTGGCCACCGTGTCTCCCTTCCTCCGCAGGATGTCGCGAATCCGCATGCCTCACGCTCCGGTGCCGTTCCGGGCCCGTCCGGCGGCCGGTCACATGTGGGCGGGGCCGGCCGCTGGGCCTGTTCTGCAAAGGTCGCATGTTCCGGCCCTGGGGGAAACCCCGCGCCGGTAAACCGTCGGCGTTCATCGGCCGACGGGTTCATCGGACGACGCGTTCATCAGACGACGTCGAGCCGCGCCAGAAGGCGCATGATGCCCGGCGCCACACGCGACGTCAGATAGCCCAGCCGCGCCTCTGGCGTCACCGGGACGACGGCCCTGTCCCGCTGGACGGCGGCGACGATCTGCCGCGCCACACCGTCCGGACCGAATCCCCGCCGCGCGTAGGCCCGTGCCACCCGCTCCTGGCTGCGTGCCTCCTCGTCGCCGTCCTGGCCGACGAAACGGGACGTCCGGGTGATGTTGGTGTTGACGACGCCTGGGCAGATGGCGCTGACCCCGATTCCCTTGCCTTTCAGCTCGGCGCGCAGGCACTCCGACAGCATCAGCACGGCCGCCTTGCTCGTCGCGTACGCGGGCAGGGCGCGCGACGGCGTGAACGCCGCGGCCGACGACGTGTTGACGATGTGCCCGCCCTGGCCGCGTTCCACCATCTGCGCGGCGAAGAGCCGTGATCCGTGGATGACGCCCCACAGGTTGACGTCCAGAACCCTCCGCCAGTCGTCGGCGGTGTGGTCGAAGAACGACCCGGCCATGCCGATCCCGGCGTTGTTGACGACGACGTCCGGCACCCCATGGTCGTGCAACACGGACTTGGCGAAATCCTCCATCGCACTGGGGTCGGACACGTCCACCTCGAACGCGTGACCCTCCGGGCCCAGCAGACCGGCGAGTTCCACCGTCCGCTGGGCGGAGGCGAGGTCGAGATCGGCGGCGACGACCTCGGCGCCGCGTTC
>JBOHBY010000762.1:0-15288 GCA_050698635.1 Spirillospora sp. | reverse complement strand
GTCGAGGACGGGGCTGCCGAGATCGGCCAGCGCCTTGTGCCGCGCGAGCCGCTCGATCGTCGCGGCGGGGGCGCGGACCCAGCCGATGCGCAGCCCGCCCCACACCGACTTGGCCAGCGAGTCCGCGGACAGGACCTCGGCGCCCCGCGGCGCGTACGCGGCGATCGGCGGCGGACGGGACGCGCCCCCGATGTCGTACGCGTTGTCCTCCAGGATCGGCACACCGTGCCCGGCGGCGATCTCCGCGACGCGTTTCCGGCGTCCCTCCGACATGAGCGTGCCGGTCGGGTTGTGAACCGTCGGCATGACGTACAGCAGGTCGGGGCGGTGCTCGGCGAGGGCGCGGGCGAGCTCGTCCACGCGGATGCCGTCGTCGTCCAGCGGCACCCCGACGAGCCGCGCGCCCGCCGCCCGGAACACGTCGAAACAGCCGGGCCAGCCCGGGGACTCCACGACGACGATCGACCGCCGCCGCAGGTACATCTGCGCGGCCAGCGCCAACCCCTGGCTCACCCCGGTCGTGACCAGCACGTTCTCGGGTGCGGTGGCCAACCCGGCGGCGGTGAGGCGCACGGCCACGGCCTGCCGCAGCGCGGGCAGCCCGTTGGGGTGGTAGCCTGTGTCCCGCATCAGCGCGGGAAGATCGTCGGCGAGGAGCGCCGCCAGCTCGGTGCCCAGCTCGGGCACCGCGCCCTCCATCGCGTGCCGCAGCGAGATCACGTCGGTCGGACCGTCGATCAGCCGCTGGATGATCGACGCCGCCCGTCCGCCGGGGACGCGTCCGTCCGCCCCCGGACGGGACGTCCCAGGCTGTCTGACCACGCGTGTGCCGCTGCCCCTCCGGCTGTCGACGATCCCGAGCCCGCGCAGCTCGTCGTAGGCGGTCACGACCGTCGCCCGGCTGACGACCAGCGCCTTGGCCAGGACGCGCTCGGACGGCAGCCGCTCCCCCGCGTCGAGCGACCCGTCCTGCACGGTCCGCTGAATCGCGGCGGCCAGTTTCCGGTACAGCGGCCCTGGCCCGCTCATCCAGTCGCCAAGGATCTCCGCCAGCTCCGACGGCTCGCGAAAGCGGTCCACCTGCGGCCCGATTGGCCCGGGTTCGCCCGCGTTCATCACGCCAGGCTAGCCGTATCGCCGCGGCAGGCGGCCGATCAGAGGGAGCGGAACGGTCATGAACACTCTTCTCGCCTTCGCGGCGGCGTCCATCGCGCTCATCGTCATCCCCGGCCCGAACGGGATCTACATCATGACCCGCAGCGCCGCCCAGGGATATCGCGCGGGCCTCGTCTCCGCGCTCGGCGTCGAGACGGGCACGCTGGCGCACATCGCGTTCGCGGTGCTCGGCGTGTCCGCGCTGATCGCGGCCTCGCCCGTCGCGTTCAACATGCTGAAGTTCGCGGGCGTCGCCTACCTGCTCTACCTGGCCGCGCGCACCGTGCTGCGGCGCTCCGAACTGGACCTCGGCGGCGACGCGCCCCCGCTCCCGCTGCGCCGGGTGTTCCGGGACGGCGTCGTGGTCAACGTCCTCAACCCGAAGGTCGCGCTGTTCTTCCTGGCGTTCCTGCCGCAGTTCGTCACCGCCGACGCCGGGACGGCCGGGGCGCGGGCGGAGATGGTCGTGCTCGGCGCGGTGTTCTTCGCGCTGGCGCTCGTCCTGGACGCGGGCTACGCGCTCGCGGGCGGCGCCGCCCGCCGCTGGCTGGGCCGCCGGTCCGGTTCGTCGCACCGCTACGGCTACGCGATCGGCGGGATCTACGTGGCGCTGGCCGCCTACGCCGTCGCCGCCTGACCGCCCTGCCCGCCCTGCCCGCCGGGACCGCCCGGACCGTTTTCGCCGGGCGAGGTCTCGTCGAAGACCAGCCAGGTGCGGGTCGAGCGGACGCCTTCGACCGTATGGATGCGGGACAGGACGATGTCGCGCAGCGCGGCGTTGTCGGGCGTGCGCAGCAGCATCACCAGGTCGACGTCACCGCCGACGAAGGCCAGATGCTCGATCCCGGGGACCTCCCTGAGCTGCGCCGACACCTTCCGCCACGAGTTCTGCTCGATGTTGATCAGGACGTAGGCGGCGGTGCCGAGGCCCGCCCGCACGGGGTTCACACGGGCGCTGAACCCCGTGATCACGTCGTCGGCGATCAGACGCTCCACCCGCGTGTAGGCGTTGGAGCGGGAGACGTTGACCTTCTCCGCCAGGGCGCGCATCGACAACCGGCCGTCGGCGACCAACTCGCGCAGGATCGCGCGGTCGAGATCGTCGAGCGCCGCCGGGCGTCCTGCGGGAGCGGGCGGCAGCGGCTCTCCGGAAAACATTTGGTCCATCAGACCTCCTCCTGCCGGGCCAAGTGTCCTGAATTTTGGCGGGGTATTGAGACTTCTGTTCCCATCGGTTCATATTTTTAGCATCGATGGAGTGCGGAGGTGGGGTCGATGGCGGGTCGGACGGAGGCACTGCTTCCCTCGGCGGAACCGGTGCGGTTCCTGACCGACAGCGGAGCGGCGGCGCGCGGACGGACGGGCTACCCGGCGCCCGATCCTGAACTGCTGCGCCGGGCCTATCGGGCGATGGTCGTCGGACGCCGCTTCGACGCGCAGGCGACCGCGCTGACCAAGCAGGGGCGGCTGGCGGTCTACCCGTCCAGCCATGGACAGGAGGCGTGCCAGGTCGGTTCGGCGCTCGTCCTGGACGACGGCGACTGGCTCTTTCCCACCTATCGGGAATCGGTCGCGCTGGTAACGCGCGGGATCGATCCGGTCGAGGTGTTGTCCCTGCTCAGAGGCGATTCGCACTGCGGCTATGATCCCCAGCGGCATCACACGGCGCCGCAGTGCACGCCGCTCGCGACGCAGGCCGTCCACGCGGCGGGCCTGGCGTACGCGGAGCGCCGCAAGGGGACGGGACGCGTCGCGCTCGTCTGCATCGGCGACGGCGCGACGAGCGAGGGCGATTTCCACGAGGCGCTCAACTTCGCCGCCGTGTTCAAGGCGCCGCTCGTGGTCCTGGTCCAGAACAACAAGTACGCCATTTCGGTGCCGCTGGAGCGCCAGACCGCCGCGCCTTCTCTGGCCCACAAGGGAATCGGCTACGGGGTCCGTTCCGAGCGGGTGGACGGCAACGACCCGGTCGCCGTGCTGGCCGTTCTGACCGCGGCCGTCGAGCACGCCAGAGCGGGAAATGGGCCGTTCCTCGTCGAGGCGCACACGTACCGGATCGAGGCCCACACGAACGCCGATGACGCGTCCCGCTACCGCACGGACGCGGAGGCCGAGGAATGGCGGCGGCGCGACCCGATCGCCCGCCTGGAGAGCCATCTCCGGCGGCGCGGGCACCTCACCGACACCGACATCGAGACCTTCACCGCGGAAGCCGAAGAGTTCGCCGAAGGGCTGAGAACGCGGATGAACGCCGATCCCGACCTCGCCCCGCTGGGGCTGTTCGACCACGTCTACGGCACCCCGACTCCGCAGCTCACCGAGCAGCGCGCCCTGCTCGGCGCCGAACTCGGAACCGAACTCCAGGCCGGGGGGACGACGTCGTGATCACGATGGCCAGGGCGCTCAACACCGCACTCCAGGACGCCCTCGACGGCGACGAGCGGGTGCTGGTGTTCGGCGAGGACGTCGGCGCGCTCGGCGGCGTGTTCCGCATCACCGACGGCCTCGCCGCGAAATTCGGCGACGACCGGTGCTTCGACACCCCGCTCGCGGAATCGGGCATCGTCGGGTTCGCCGTCGGAATGGCGATGGGCGGTTTCCGTCCCGTCGTGGAGATGCAGTTCGACGCGTTCGCCTACCCGGCCTTCGAGCAGATCGCCTCGCATGTCGCCAAGATGCGCAACCGCACCCGCGGACGCGTCCAACTGCCGCTGGTCATCCGCATCCCGTACGCGGGCGGGATCGGCGGCGTCGAGCACCACAGCGATTCCAGCGAGGGCTATTACGCGCACACACCCGGACTGAAAGTCGTCACGCCCGCGACGGTGGAAGACGCGTACTCGCTGCTGCTGGAGGCGATCGACGACCCCGACCCTGTCGTTTTCATGGAGCCGAAGAAGCTCTACTGGTCGAAGGCGGACATCGACCGGCTCGACCGCACCGAGCCGTTCGGGAACGCCGCCGTCCGGCGGCCCGGCACCGACGCCACGATCGTCGCGTACGGCCCCGGCGTCCCCGTCGCGCTGGAGGCCGCGACCGCGGCGGCGGCGGAGGGCTGGGACCTGGAGGTCGTCGACCTGCGGACGATCGTCCCGTTCGACGACGCGACCGTGGCCGCGTCCGTCCGCCGGACGGGACGCTGCGTCGTCGTCGCCGAGGCCGCGGGCTTCGCGGGCGTCGGAGCGGAGATCGCCGCCCGCGTCCAGGAACGCTGTTTCCACAGCCTGCTGGCGCCGGTGCTGCGCGTGACCGGATTCGACATCCCGTACCCGCCGCCGATGCTGGAACGGCACCATCTCCCCGACGTCGACCGCATTCTCGACGCCCTCGACCGCCTCCAGCGCGACGACCGTCCCGACACCCGCTTCCTGGACGGCCTGGACGGCCTGGACGGCCTGGGCGGCCTGGGAGGTGCGGCATGAGCGGCGGCGGCACGGTCTTCCACCTGCCCGACCTGGGCGAAGGGCTCACCGAGGCCGAGATCCTCGAATGGAAGGTGTCGGTCGGCGACGTCGTGACGGTCGACCAGGTCGTCGTCGAGGTGGAGACGGCGAAGGCGGCCGTCGACGTCCCCGTCCCGATCGCCGGGACGGTCGCCGAACTGCACGCCAGGTCGGGTTCCGTCGTGGACGTGGGCGCCCCCCTCATCTCCGTGACCGTCGAAGCCACGCGGACGAACAGGGCGGCCGAGGCCGAGCAGTACCGGGAAGAGGAACGGGCCGGGTCGGGCAACGTCCTGGTCGGCTACGGAACGACGACGACCACGTCCCGCCGTTCGCGCCGTCCCGTCCGCCCCGCACCGTCGCGCGGCGAGGCACCGCGCGTGATCTCCCCCGTGGTGCGCCGCCTGGCGAAGGACCACGGCATCGACGTCGGCGCGCTCACCCCCACCGGCCCCGGCGGCATCGTCCTCCGCAAGGACGTAGAAACCGCCATCACCGCCGCCACGACAACGACCACGGCCACCACCGACGCGGACGAGGTGCGCATCCCGCTCAAGGGAGTGCGCCGGACGATGGCGGACCGCGTGTCCCGCAGCCGCCGCGAGATCCCGGACGCGACCACCTGGGTCGACGCCGACGCGACCCGCCTGGTCAAGCTCAAGAGGAACATCCAGCAGGCCGACCCGGCCGCGCGCATCGGGATGCTCGCGCTCTTCGCGCGGATCTGCGTTGCCGGGCTGAGGCGCTTCCCGGAGCTCAACGCCTACGTGGACGCCGAGCGGCAGGAGATCGTGCAGGTGCCGCGCGTCCATCTCGGGTTCGCGGCGCAGACCGACCGGGGCCTGGTGGTGCCGGTCGTCCGGGACGCGCACCGGCTGACGCTGGCCGAGCTCGCCGCCGAGCTGACGCGTCTGACGGACGCGGCGCGCGAGGGCCGCCTGTCCCCCGACGACCTCACCGGCGGCACGTTCACGCTCAACAACTACGGCGTGTTCGGCGTGGACGGCTCCACCCCGATCATCAACCATCCCGAGGCGGCGATGCTCGGCGTCGGCCGCATCGCCGAGAAGCCCTGGGTGTGGAAGGGGAAGGTCCGGCCGCGGAAGGTTGCGCAGCTGTCGTTCACCTTCGACCACCGGGTCTGCGACGGCGCGGTCGCCGGCGGTTTCCTGCGCCTGGTCGCCGACTGCGCGGAGCGTCCCGAGACCCTGCTCACCAACCTCTAGCCGAGCACCCGCCGCAGTTGAGGTTGTCAACAGCCATTCGCAAACAGGCCTTCCAGCGCTGCCTGTCTCCGGGTCATGTCCTTAGTTAGGTGTTGACTTTATCAACACCATGAACGGAAACTGAACCTCGACCCACCACCCTTCCTTGACCTTCCCCCGTGGGCCTCGTCGCGGCGCGCCCCCGACGGCGCCCACCGGTGAAAGCCGAGATCAGGACAAGGAGCGCGCATGACCCCCCAGATGGACCGTCGCCAGGTACTACGCGGAGCCGCGGCCGTGACCGCCGGGACCGCCACCGCCGGAGTGCTGCCCGCCGCGGCCGCGAACGCGGACCCGAACCCGGCCCCCGCGGGCGGAGCCGGCCGAGGAGCCCGCGACGCCGACCTCATCATCCACAACGGACGCGTCCTGGTCCTCGATCGGCACTTCCGCGAGGCGGAGGCCGTCGCCATCCGGGACGGGCGCATCCTCGCCGTCGGATCGGCCCGTGACGTGCGGCGCTTCAAGGGCCGCCGGACGGAGTTCCTCGACGCGGGCGGCGGCACGGTCCTGCCGGGCATCAACGACTCGCACGTCCACCTGGCCTCGCAGGGCCTCAGCGTCCCGCCGTTCAACATCAACGTCGACACGGCGACGATCGACGAACTAGTGGCCGTCGTCCGCACAGCGGCGAACGAGGCACAAACCCCCGACTCGTGGATACGCGGCAGAGGATGGCAGGAACTCCGGCTGCCACGCCCACCGACGGCCGCCGATCTCGACCCGGTCACGGGAAACCATCCGGTCGTCCTAGGCGACTTCTCCGGACACGCCACGGCGGTCAATTCCATCGTGCTCCGCCTGGCCGGAATCACCCGTGACACCGTTCCGCCGCCCGGCGGCGTCATCGACAAGGACGCGAACGGCGAGCCCACGGGCGTCCTACGCGAAAGCGCGGCCGGGCTGGTCAGCCGCATCGTCCCGCCGTTCACCCGCGAGGAGCGCTCGCAGGGTATCGACGCCGGGCTGAAACTCCTGCACACGATGGGCGTCACCAGCACCACCGAACCGGGCATCAACCTGGAGGCCCTGGATCTCTACGCGGAGAAGGCACGCGCCGGAGCGCTCCCCCTGCGCCTCACCGCCCTGCTCGGCAGCGGCAGAGGCCCCCAGTCACTACGCGACATCCTGGCCGAATACGAACCCCTCCGCGACGTGGACCCCCGCACGCTTCGCGTAGCCGGAGTGAAGGTCTTCGCCGACGGCATCCCCAGGTTCCGGACGGCCTGGATGAACGAGCCGTACCTGAACGGCGCGAACGGCAGCCTCACCATCGACGGCGCGTCACCCGGCGAGCAGCTCGCCAACCTCCACGAGATGATCAAGATCGCGGTGGACGCCGACCTCCAGATCGGCACGCACTCCTGCGGTGACGCGACCACCGACGCGGTCGTCGCGGGCTACCTCAAGGCGGGCGGACGCCACTGGCGCCGCGCCGACCTGCGCCACTATGTGATCCACTGCAACTTCCCCTCCGCCCGGACGCTGCGGACGATGGCGCGCCACGACATCGGCGCCAACCTGAACGCCGAGATCCTGTACCTCCAGGGCCGCGTCCTCGAACCGATCATCGGGCGCGAGCTGACCGAGTACCAGTGGCCGTACGGCAGCGCGCTGCGGGCGGGCGTCCAGGTGACGTCCGGTTCGGACGCGCCCGTGGTGCCGCCGCACTGGCTGCGCGGCATCATGACCGCGATGCTCCGCGAGGGCGCGGACGGCAGCGTCGCGGGCACGGCGGAGCGCGTCGGACTCGCCGACGCCCTGGCCACCTACACCCGCCTGGGCGCATGGCAGGACCACGCGGAACGCTGGAAAGGCACCCTAGAACACGGAAACGTCGCCGACATCTGCATCATCAACGGCGACCTACTCAACCGCGACCCACACACCTTCGACGACCTGCAAGTAACGACGACCCTGGTCGGGGGCCAGGTCGTCTACGAACGCCCAGCAACAACCCGCCCCACGGCAACCACCGCAGCCGCTGCCGCTGCCGCTGCCGCCGCGACCGCACCACCCCACAACTGCGCAGACGGCGAAAAGTGCTGCTGCCAACTCTCCGACGAAATCCTCGCCTAACCTTCCACCCCATCCGCGCCGGGCGGGCGGCGGCGGAGGCCGTCGAACGCGACCTTGCACAGCGCGTCGGCGATCTCGTCGGCGCCCGCCCCGCCGCGCCGTGGCCGGTACCACTCGATCAGCGAGTTGACCAGGCCGAACAGCAGCCGGGCCGTGATCGCCGGGTCGATGTCGGGACGGATGTCGCCGTCCGCCTCCGCCTCCGCGACCAGCCCCGACACCAGGTGGTCGAACTCCCGGCGGCGGGCCAGCGCCCGCTTCTCCACAGCGGTGTTCCCGCGCACCCGCAGTAGCAGAGTGACGAAAGGCTGCTCGGCGACCAGAACGGCGACGCTGGCCCGGACGAGGTGTTCCAGCCGGTCGATCGCCCGGCCCTCCACGGCCGCGGCCGCGTCGGCGGCGCCGAACAGCCCGTCGAGCGCGCGGTCGACGGCGAGCTGGAGAAGCTCGTCCTTGCCCGCGACGTGGTAGTAGATCGCGGACTTGCTGATGCCGAGCCGCTTGGACAGCTCGTCCATGCTGGTGCCGTCGTAGCCGCGCTCGTTGAACACCCTGACGGCGACGCGCAGCAGGGACTCCTTGTCGTAGCCGGGCCGCCCCCGCCGGTTCACCCGCTGCCCGCCGCGCCCATCGCGGCCGTCGCGTCCGTCCCGCACGTTGCTCACGGCGGTCATTATCGCAGCGCCGACGCCTTCTCCGGCGACCGGTTCCGGGGTAATATACTGACTGAACGGACGGTCGGTAATTCAGGGAGGTCCGATGGCTCCGCTGCCCAGCTACGTGTCCGGTGCGTGGCAGGTCCCACCCGACGAGGGCGTGCCGCTCACCGACGCGGTGACCGGTGCGGAGATCGGCCGGATCTCCTCGTCCGGCATCGATATGGGCGCGGCCCTGGAGCACGGGCGCCGGGTGGGCGGCCCGGCGCTGCGGGAGCTGACCTTCCACCAGCGCGCCGTCCTGCTGAAACGGCTCGGCCTGTACCTGCGCGAGCACCGCGACGAGTTGTACGCGCTGTCCGCGCGCACCGGCGCGACCCTCGCCGACTCGAAGATCGACGTGGACGGCGGCATCGGCGTGCTGCTGTCGTACGCGAGCAAGGCCAAGCGCGAGCTGCCGAACGACACCGTCCTGGTCGACGGCGACGTCGAGCCGCTGAGCAAGGGCGGCACGTTCGCCGGACGGCACGTCTTCACCCCGCTCCACGGCGTCGCCGTCCAGATCAACGCCTTCAACTTCCCCATGTGGGGGCCGCTGGAGAAGCTCGCCCCCGCGTTCCTGGGCGGAATGCCCACGTTGATCAAACCGGCGAGTCAGACCGCCTACCTGACCGCGCGCCTGGTCGAGCTGATCATCGAGTCCGGAATCCTGCCCGAGGGGACGCTCCAGCTCGTCTGCGGAAACACCGGCGACCTGTTCGACCACCTCACCGAGCAGGACCTCGTCGCCTTCACCGGCTCCGCGGCAACCGCCCACAAGCTGCGCACGCATCCCGTGGTCGTCGGACGTTCCGTCCGCTTCAACGCCGAGGCCGACTCGCTCAACTGCTCGATCCTCGGCCCCGACGCGACACCCGGCACACCGGAATTCGAGCTGTTCGTGAAACAGCTCGTCACTGAGATGACGGTGAAGGCGGGTCAGAAATGCACCGCGATCCGCCGCGCACTTATCCCCGCCACCCTGATGGACGCCGTCGCCGAAGCCACAACAGAACGCCTAGCCCGTACAACGATCGGCAACCCGTCGAACCCGGACGTCCGAATGGGCGCGCTGGCCGGGCTGGAACAGCGCGAAGAAGTGCGCCGCCGCCTGAAGACACTGCTGGACGCCGCGCAGATCGTGTTCGGCGATCCTGAACACGTCGAGGTCATCGACGCCGACGCCGAGCGGGGCGCGTTCATGTCGCCGGTCCTGCTGCGCGCCGACGATCCCGCACGTCCCGAACCGCACGAGGTCGAGGCGTTCGGCCCGGTCGCCACGCTGCTGCCCTACGACGGCGCCGCCGAACAGGCCGCCGAACAGGCCGCCGAGCAGGCCGTCGCGCTGGCGGCGCGCGGTCAGGGCAGCCTGGTCGGCTCGGTCGTCACCGCCGACCCCGACTTCGCCCGCCGCGTGGTCTTGGGCGCGGCGCCGTGGCACGGGCGGTTGCTCGTCCTGAACCGGGAGGACGCGAAGGAGTCCACCGGCCACGGTTCTCCGCTTCCCCCACTCGTCCACGGCGGCCCCGGCCGCGCGGGCGGCGGCGAGGAAATGGGCGGAATGCGCGGCGTCACGCACCACATGCAACGCACAGCCGTGCAGGCCAGCCCGTCGATGCTCTCCGCGATAACCGGCCGCTGGACGCCGAACACACCGACCACCCAGACCGACCCCCACCCCTTCCGCAAGCACCTGGAAGAACTTCAAGTAGGCGACACGGTCATCGCAGGCCCGCGCACTGTCACGCTCGCCGACATCGAGCATTTCGCCGAATTCACCGGCGACACCTTCTACGCCCACATGGACGAGGAAGCGGCGAAAGCGAACCCGTTCTTCGGCGGACGCGTCGCGCACGGCTACCTGGTCCTCTCCTTCGCCGCCGGACTTTTCGTCGACCCCGACCCCGGGCCCGTCCTGGCGAACTACGGGCTGGAGAACCTGCGATTCCTGGCACCGACATTCCCCGGCGACGAACTGACCGTCAGGCTCACCGCCAAGCAGCTCACCCCGCGCGAGGACGCCGACTACGGCGAGGTCCGCTGGGACACCGAGGTCACCCGGCAGGACGGCGCGGTCGTAGCGAAATACGACGTCCTGACCCTCGTCGCCAAGCGTCCGCTTCCCGAGGGGAAATGACATGGCACAGGAGCATTTCGACCACACCATCGAGCGCGACCAGCGGATCGAGCCGCGCGACTGGATGCCCGACGCGTACCGGTCGACGATGGTCCGGCAGATCGCCCAGCACGCCCATTCCGAGATCATAGGCATGCAGCCGGAGGGCGTCTGGATCACCCGCGCGCCGTCCCTGCGCCGCAAGGCGATCCTGCTGGCCAAGGTGCAGGACGAGGCAGGCCACGGCCTCTACCTGTACTCGGCCGCCGAAACGCTGGGCGCCGACCGCACCGAACTCACCATCAAACTGATCTCCGGCAGGCAGAAGTACTCGTCCATTTTCAATTACCCGACCCCCTCCTTCGCCGACGTCGGAGTGATCGGCTGGCTGGTGGACGGCGCCGCGATCTGCAACCAGGTGCCACTGTGCCGTAGTTCCTACGGCCCCTACGCCCGCGCGATGATCCGGATCTGCAAGGAGGAGTCGTTCCACCAGCGGCAGGGCTACGAGCTGCTGATGACCCTCATGCGCGGCACCGACGCCCAACGCGACATGGTGCAGGAATCGGTGAACCGCTGGTGGTGGCCGTCCCTGATGATGTTCGGCCCGCCCGACGCCGACTCGACGCACACCGCGCAGTCCATGGCGTGGAAGATCAAACGGCACACCAACGACGAGCTCCGGCAGCGGTTCGTGGACATGACCGTCCCGCAGGCGGCGGCGCTCGGCGTCACCCTCCCCGACCCTGACCTGCGCTGGAACGACGAGCGCGGCCACCACGACTTCGGCGAGATCGACTGGTCCGAGCTCAAGCGCGTGATCAGCGGCGACGGCCCGTGCAACGCCGAACGGATCGCGGTCCGGCGCCAGGCCCACGAGGACGGCGCCTGGGTCCGCGAGGCCGCCGCCGCCCATGCCGCGAAGGAGGCGTAAATGGACAAGGACTGGCCGCTGTACGAAGTGTTCGTCCGGGGCAAGCGCGGCCTTAACCACGTCCACGTCGGCTCGCTGCGCGCCCCCGACGACACGATGGCCCTGCGCAACGCCCGCGACCTCTACACGAGGCGGAACGAGGGCGTGAGCATCTGGGTGGTGAAAGCGCGTGACATCACCGCGTCCAGCCCGGACGAGAAGGACCCGTTCTTCGACCCCAGCGGCGACAAGGTCTACCGGCACCCGACGTTCTACGACATCCCCGAGAACGTCCCGCACATGTGAGGCCGTGATGGCTTTCGACAACGCGCTCGGCGCGATAGCCGAGGACAACGACGAGACCCGCTGGGCGTTCGGCACCGGGTTCCACGACCCGCTCGCCGGTATCGACACGTCCGTCCCGGACGGCATCGACCGGCACGCCCTCTCCACCTACTGCCTGATGCTGGGCGACGACGCGCTGATCATGTCGCACCGCCTCCAGGAATGGTGCACCCGCGCGCCTGAACTCGAAGAAGAGGTGGCACTCGCCAACATAGCCCTGGACCTGCTGGGCCAGGCCCGCCTCCTGCTCTCCCGCGCCGCCACCGCCGAGAACGAGCGCCGAGACGAAGACGCCCTCGCCTATTTCCGCGACGCCCCCGATTTCCGCAACGTCACTCTGGCCGAACTGCCAAATGGAGACTTCGCGCACTCCACCATCCGGCTCCTCCTCTTCTCGACCTGGCGCCTGGCCCTGCTCGACCGCCTCACCACGTCCCGCGACCCGGTGCTGTCCGCGATCGCCGCGAAGAGCGTCAAGGAAGTCGCCTACCACCGCGACCACGCCGCCCTCTGGACGATCCGCCTCGGCGACGGCACCCCCCTCTCCCATTCCCGCACCGAACAAGCCCTAAAGGAACTCTGGCCGCACACGGGCGAACTTTTCACCACCCACGAAATCGAGCACGACCTGACAACCGCAGACGTAGCCGTCGACCCATCAACCACCCGCGCGGAATTCGACAAGATCCTGGCCGAAGTCCTGACGAAAGCAACACTCCCCCACCCCGCGCCCGTCCCCCCAGCACCCCCGACGGGACGAAAAGGCACCCACACCGCGCCCCTATCCGACCTCCTCACCGAATTGCAGAGCGTGGCCCGAGCCCACCCGGGGGCGACATGGTGAACGCCCGCGCCGTCGCCGAAACGGTCACAGACCCCGAGCTCCCCATGCTCACCCTCGCTGAACTGGGCGTCCTACGCGACGTGCAAGAAACGTCCGGCCACGTCGAAGTGACCATCACCCCGACCTACACCGGCTGCCCAGCCCTCGACGCCATGCGCGACGACCTCCGGGCCCGCCTCACCGACGCCGGTTACGCCGACGTCCAAATTCGCACCGTTCTGGACCCACCGTGGACGACCGACTGGATAACCGAGCCGGGCCGCCGCAAACTGCACTCCGCCGGGATCTCACCCCCCGGCCCCGCACCCCACCACCCCACCGGCCCAATCCCTCTGACCCTGGGCCCAACCCGCCACGTCGCGTGCCCGCACTGCGGCTCCGCCGCCACAACCGAACTGTCCCGGTTCGGCTCCACGGCCTGCAAATCCCTGCGCCGCTGCGACACGTGCGACGAGCCATTCGAACACTTCAAGGAGATCTGACCGTGCCCGGTTTCCACACGCTGCGCGTCGCCGACGTCGAGCCGCTGTGCGACGACGCGGTCGCGGTCACCTTCGACGTCCCAGCGCCCCTCGCCGACGACTACGCCTTCAGCCCCGGCCAGTTCCTCACACTCCGCCGCACGATCGGCGGAATGGAGGAACGCCGCTCGTACTCGATCTGCGCCCCCTCCGGAGCCGCTCCCCGAATCGGCGTCCGCGAGATCCCGGACGGCCTTTTCTCGTCCTGGCTCGTCCACGACGTCCGCCCCGGCGACACGGTCGAGGTCCTCCCGCCCTCCGGCACCTTCACCCTCACCACCGGCAAGACCGCGCACCACGTACTGATCGCCGCCGGCTCCGGCATAACACCCGTCTTGTCGATCGCCGCGACCGCCCTAGCCGACCCCAACACCCAGGTCACCATTCTCTACGGCAACCGCCGCAGCAACACCGTCATGTTCGCCGACGAATTGGCAGACCTGAAAGACGCTCACCCAGACCGGTTCGAACTCGTCCACGTCCTTTCCCAAGAACCTCGCGAAGCCGAACTGTTCACCGGCCGCCTGGACGCGGACCGACTTCGCATCCTCCTCCCCCGTCTGGTCCCCGTCCCCGACATAGACCATTGGTGGCTGTGCGGCCCTTTCGCCATGGTCAAGGACGCCCGCCGCGTCCTCCAGGCGTTCGGCGTCCCCCGCGACCGCGTCCACCAAGAACTGTTCTACGTGGACGAAGTCCCACCCGAACCGAACCGGAAGAAGTCGGCTCCCACGGGCCCGTCCAGTGAGGTCACCATCATCCTGGACGGCCGCTCCACCACCCTCACCCAACCCAAGGACGCGACCGTCCTGGAATCGGCCCAGCGCGTCCGCCCCGACCTCCCTTTCGCCTGCAAAGGCGGAGTCTGCGGCACCTGCCGAGCCAAACTCGTAGATGGCAACGTAGAAATGCGTCGCAACTACGCCCTGGACCCCGCCGAACTCGACGCCGGCTACATCCTCACCTGCCAATCCCTCCCGACCACCCCCACCCTGACCATCGACTACGACACCTGAGCAGACGTCATTGCCGACCGGCTCTTCACCGATGAGCGGCCAGGACCGCCGCGAGACCCTCCTGCAGATCCTTCACGAAATACTCGGGGACCTCAAGCGACGGGAAATGTCCGCCGCTTTCGGGTGATCTCCATCGGACGATCTGTCGGTATCGCTCCTGTGCCCAGGGGCGCGGAGTTTTCTCGACGTCGCGGGGATACATGGTGAGGGCGGCGGGGACGTCGACCCGAAGTTCGGGGTCGAGCGAATTGTGGCTCTCGTAGTAAATGCGGGCCGCCGAGGCGCCGGTTCGTGTCAGCCAATAGAGCGTGACGTCGTCAAGGACGCGGTCTCTGGAAATCGTCTCGAACGGGCTGTCTTCGGTGTCCGACCATTCGGCGAACTTGTCAAGGATCCAGGCGAGCAGCCCGACCGGTGAGTCGACGAGCGAGTAGCCGATGGTCTGCGGCCGGGTCGCCTGCTGCTTCGCGTACGCCGCGCGGTGGCGCCAGAAATCGCGGGTTTCCTCGGTCCAGGTGCGCTCGACCGCCGTGAGCCCGTCGGTTGTCAACCCGGGTGGTGCCTCGGCGAACGTCGTGTGGATGCCGAGAACGTGCGCCGGGAACCTGCCGCCGAGGACCGTGGTGATATTGCCTCCCCAGTCGCCGCCGTGGGCGACGAACTTGCTGTAGCCGAGCCTTCCCATCAGTTCCACCCATGCGGCCGCGATCCTTTCGGTATTCCACCCGGTGGAGGACGGCCTGTCGCTGTAACCAAAGCCCGGCAGCGACGGGACCACGACGTGAAACGCCGGCGCGTCCGCCTCTTTCGGGTCTGCCAACTCGTCCACCAGGTCGATGAACCGGGCAATGCTGTCCGGCCAGCCGTGCGTCAAGATCAGAGGAGTGGCATCCGCG
>JBOHBY010000761.1:0-1964 GCA_050698635.1 Spirillospora sp. | reverse complement strand
CGTCCACCCGCGCCGGGCCCGTCAGGTCGCCCGGAAGGATCTGCCAGTCGGTGAAGTCGTCGCCGATGCCCACACCCAGCGCGCGGAGCGCGCCCGCCATCAGCTCGGTGTCGCGGCTGCGCAACGGCCGGACGAGCGTGGACGGCGCGCCCGCGAGCGCGGCCAGGATCAGCGCCCGGTTCGTCATCGACTTCGACCCGGGCAGCGGGACGACGGCGTCGACCGGGGCATGGGCGACCGGGGCTGACCAACGCTGAGAGGGCATGTACCAAGGCTATCCGCCCCCCTCCGGGGGGTGTGGGGGGTCGTCCCCCCACAATGAAACGCCCCGAGGGTGACCTACCGGTGATCAGAGCTGGATGGTCAGGAGGAGCCTTCCGCCGTCGTCGAGGCGGACGTCGAAGCGGCTGATGTCCTTGCGGGGGAGACCCGTCCCGCCCTGCATGACGAGCGGCTTCGGCTGCCCAGGCACCCCGTACCCCTTGTCGGGGACGCTCCAGCCCGCGACGACGCTGCGCTCACCGTCCCGGGACACGGCCGCCAGATGGCACCGCAACGGGCCCTTGATACCGCGCAGCTCCAGGCTGACCTGCGTGCCCCAGCCCTTGTCGACCAGCCCGACCGTCCCGGACGCGCCCGTGTCCGGGTTCGTCCCCGTGTACTGCTCCCCGGCGATGGGCGGCGGCTTCGGGACGTCGCCGTCGTCGTCCAGCGTCGTGCCCACGCCGATGCCCGCCGCCAGCGCGACACCGGCGGCGGCGCTCCCGAAGGCGAGGGCCGCGCGGCGGGAACGCCGCCGGTCGGCCCTCCTCCGGCGGCGCATCATGTCGATCCCCGCCGGCGGAGGTGTGGGCGGCTCGTCCTCGCCCTCCGCGACCTCCGCGAGCGCGGACAGGGCCCTGGCCGTTCCCGACATCTCTCCCAACTCGGCCTGGCACGTCCCGCACCCGCGCAGATGCGCCTCGAAGGCCCGCCGGTCCCCCTCTTGGAGAAGGCCCAGCGCGTACGCGCCGACATCGGTGTGCGCGACCTGGGAGCTCATGAGGTCACCCCCCTCTCCTCCAAGGCGACGCGCAGCGCGCGCAACGCGTAGTAGACGCGGGACTTGACCGTCCCCACCGGGATGCCGAGGTATTCGGCGGCCTGGTTCACCGTACGGTCGCGCAGCACCGTCTCCGTCAGCGCCTGCCGATGCGCCGAAGACAGCGACTCCAGCGCCTCGGCCACGACGACCTTGCGCAGTAGAGCGTCGAGTTCGTCGGCCATAGGCAGGTTCTCCAGCGGTCCGTCGCCGACCTCCGGCGGCCGGACCTCGCGGTGCCGCCGGTTGTCGATCACGATGCGCCGGGCGACCGTGGCCAGCCACGGCATCAGCGAGGACGAGCGGTCGTCGAGCCGGTCCGCGCTGCGCCAGGCCCGGATCATGGTCTCCTGCACCACGTCCTCGGCCCACGGACGGTCACCCCCGGTCAGCCGCAGCACGAACGACAGAAGCGGCCGGTGGTACTCGCGGTACAGCTCGGTGACGATCTCGTCGTCGCCGACGGACCCGTCCTGCCGACTGCCCGTGCGCGCCGCGGCGGGCCGACGGAGCAGACTCCGCAACCCGCCGGTCCGGCGACCGGTCGATTCGGGAACTGCCATGGCCGGGGTGTCTCCTGGTGTACGGGGTATCACCTGGCAGTACGGGACCGCCCCGGCCCCCGGTTCAACGGATTTGAGGCCCTTTTAAGGTTCTCTTCGGAAACTCAGCGCTTCACTGCCTGCCTGACCGTCTTGCCCGCCCGCGCGGCCCGCCCCGGCTTGCACGCCTGCCCGCCCCCGAACACCGCCTTCGCGGACTTCATCGACTTGGCCGCCTTCATCGACTTCGCGGTCCGCTTGGCGGCCTTGCGCCCGCCCTCGGCACGGGCGGCGCGGATCTGCCGGGCGGCCTCGCGGCGCGCGTCCCGCAGTGTGACGGC
>JBOHBY010000760.1:0-2041 GCA_050698635.1 Spirillospora sp. | reverse complement strand
CGTCGGTGATCGTCCGGCTGGAGCGGGTGACGTTCGACAACGCCTTCGACGTCACCGTGCACACCTGGATCGACGGCGCCGAAGGGCCGTCGAGGCGGACCGTCCGCGTCCCGGAGAGGCGGGTGCGGGCGGCGGTCGAGGAGGGCGTGTCCGCGCTCGCGCCCGAGCTGTTCGGGCACGACTGGATGATCGAGTTCGCGGTGCCGGAGGGCTGGCTCGGCAAGCCGTTCGAGCAGTGGTATGTCGACCCTCGCAACAGGATCCCGATGCGCCGGTATCCGGTGGTCGTACGGGACGTCGAGCGGCTGCGGCCCGACTCGATCCGGCGCGACCAGGCCCACCACCGCTGGAGGCTGCTGAACGCGCGCGGCCGCAGTGATCCGCACCCGATTCCCTGCGACGAACCACGTAAAGGCAGCGAGTTCCAAGACTGGCTGGAAGCACACGTCGATTTCTGTGTGCTCGTCTATGGGTCGCGTCCGGTGAAGAGCCGTTTGACGGCGGCGCTCAACAACGGCATCCCGGTCATGCTGTGGACGCGTACGCCGTGCGACGCGCCAGCCCACGGCGACTGTCGCGGACACCGCGTCCTCGACGAACTGACCGCCGCCGTGGGCGACAAACACCCCGGCGACTTGCCCCAGGTAGCGCTCGCCCTACGGAAAGAGGCGCTCGTCGCCCCCAAGGACGAGCCGCACTGTGGACGCGAACTGACCCTGCTCTGGGACGATCCGTCCCGGCTCCCCGATCCCCCGCTCGCCATGGAGGTTTAGGTGCCCGACTGGCTGCTCTACACAGGGAGCCGTCGCCCGCACGACGGCATCGACCGGCTGCCTCCACCGCCGCCGTGGCGCGCGTTCAAGGGCGAGCCCGTCCTGCCGCCCCCGTCCGGTTCTTCGGGTAACGCGCACCAGGCGACCACGTACCGTCCGTCGGACGACGCCGTACAGCAGGTCAACGCCGCCTTGTACCTGCGTCGTCCGCTCCTGGTGACGGGCCCGCCCGGCACGGGGAAATCGACGCTCGCCTACGCGGTGGCCCACGAACTGGGGCTCGGACCCGTCCTGCACTGGCCCATCACCAGCCGGACGACGCTTCGCGACGGCCTCTACCAGTACGACCCCCTGACCCGCCTCTACGCCGCCACACAAGACACCACCCCCGGACGTGACAACGGCACTCCCACCGAGGAGGACATCGGCCGCTACATCCGCCTCGGCCCCCTCGGCACCGCGCTGCTCCCCTACGGGCGTCCTCGCGTCCTGCTCGTCGACGAGATCGACAAGAGCGACATCGACCTGCCCAACGACCTGCTCACCATCTTCGAGAAGGGCGAGTACGAGCTGCCGGAACTGACCCGGCGGGCCGACCCGTCCGCCGACGTCATGACCGCCGACGGACCGTCCTCCAGCCCCCACCCACCGCCATCCAAAGGACGAGCTCCGCTCGACGCCCCGTCCCCCCGCGTCACCATCACCGCCGGGACGGTGACCTGCCGCGCGTTCCCGCTGGTCGTGATGACCAGCAACGGCGAACGCGAGTTCCCGCCCGCGTTCCTGCGCCGCTGCGTCACCGTCGAGCTGCGGCAGCCCGCGGGCGAGGCGGAGCTGTCGGCGATCGTCCGCGAGCACCTCGGAGCGCTCGCCGACCAGAGCGACGATCTCGTCCGCCGGTTCTTCGAGCGGTCCGCGTCCGGGACCCTCGCGACCGACCAGCTCCTCAACGCCGTCTACCTGTGCCGCCACGCCGACACCGAGGACCGCCGGGCCCTGGCCGACCGGATCATGCCGTACCTGTCGGAACCCGTCGATGACGATTGACCGTCTCCGCGAGGCGCTCTCCGCCATCGGGCCGCCGCCGGACGCCCGCGAACTGAGCGAGATGCTGTGGCTCGCCTGCCACATTTCACCCCCCGCAGAGCAACCCCGCCCAGCCGCGCCGGTGCGGCCAGAGCCTCCGGAGGAGCCCGCCGCCCCTCCCCGTCCGGCCCCTCCACCGGCTCCGCCCGCCGCCGAACCGGACCCGGCGCCCGCACGGGAGC
>JBOHBY010000759.1:0-7367 GCA_050698635.1 Spirillospora sp. | reverse complement strand
CTGTCTCCGCGAATGCGCGCAGCAGTTGACCGCCGTCCGGCAGCGGGCCCGCCACGACGGCCGCGCCCCGCAGCGTCGCCTCACGCAGGACGGACGGAACCAGCTCCACCGCCAGCCGTTCCGGGTCGGCCACCAGCACGGGAAGCCCAGCGGACGCCGCGGCGGAACGGGCCGCCGCAACGCCCGCGCCTGGCCGGGCCTCATGCAGGTAGACCAGCGCGGGGTCGCCTTCCCGCAGCCGTCCCGCCAGCCCGGCAGGTCCTGAGGTCATGTCAGCGTGGTCGCCTTCGTCCAGGCGCACCACAGCGGTCAGTTCGCCGTCCAGGGTGTCGTCACCGAGCAGGAACGCCGCGACCCGATCGGGGACGAGCAGCCCGCGGCTCAGGAAGGGACGGTCGGCGTCCTGCGTGACGACGAGCCGTCCGGCGATCAGCGGGGCCCCGGCCGCGAGCCGGGCGCGTCCGGGCGCCGATGTCACGGGGACGCCCCACAGGTCGAGCGCGAGTCCGACGCAGGCGCGGCGGCGGCTCACGTCGTCGTTGAGGTAGCCGTACAGCGGCTCGAACGAGCGGTCCAGGTCGGGGGCGAGCGCGACGAGCAGGATCTCCACGTCGAGGTCGATGAGGCCGAACGCGGCGGCGAGCCGGTGCAGGCGGGTGCCGGTGCCGACGGCCTCGGCCAGGTCCGCGAGACGCCGCTCGTAGTCCGGGTCGCGGACGGTCTCGGGCCCCGGCCCGGTGGCGAGCCGCCGCGCCGTACCGGACGGGACGTACAGCCCGCGGTACTCGTCCCCGGCCGACGGGTCGGCCCCAGACCGTTCCTCGACGAGCCGCCGCACGCGGGCGCGCAGCAGCTCGAGCCGGGCCAGCAGGTAGCCCACCGAGTCGGTCACGCCAGCGACTTCCGGCGCATCTCCACGACCTTGGACGCGTTCTCGCGCACCGTCACCTCCACCTCCGTGACCGGCGGCGCGGCGCCGAGGTCGGGCGGCAGCGGGAACGGCGCGAGGACGACGACGTCCAGCGACGGTTTCAGCTCCCCGCCGAGCGCCGACCAGAGATCGGTGATCGACCTCGGCTCCGCCGGCGGCACGGCCACCGTGACCGGGACGGCGGCCCCGGCCGTGGCCAGCAGCCCTCCGGCGGGCAGCGTCCCGGCGGGCAGCGTGTCGTGGCGCAGCAGGCAGCCGAGCACCGCCGACAGCAGCCGATGCTCGTCCTCGGGCTGCTTGGTCCAGGCGCTGACCAGGTAGGAGAGCCGGTAGTGGCGGGGCGGCCGCCGGTATCCCTCCACCCGTCCGTCCTCGTCGCGTACACGGAGCGCGCCGTGCTCGCGCCGGTCCATGTCCTCCCGGACGTCGTACAGGTAGACGTTGATCGTCGGGGTGTTGCGCCGCGCCGCCCAGTCGCGGGTCGGGGCGTCGAAGACGAGCTGCACGTCGCCGCCCGCCGCGAGCGCCCGGGTCCGCAGCAGCGTGCGCAGCGCGTCGTCCACTTCGTGGAGCATCAGATGTAGCCCTCCCGCAGGGCGTAGGCGACGGCGTGGGCGCGGTTGCGCAGCTGGAGCCGCGTCATCAGGCCGTGCAGGACGTTCTTGACGGTCCGCTCCGAATAGGCGAGTTTTCCGGCGATCTCGGACGTGTCCAGCCCCTCCGCGATGAGGCAGAGCACCTCGCGTTCGCGTTCGGCCAGCCCGGCGGCGGCGAGGCCCTGCGCGGTCACGCCGCGCTGGATGCGGCCGACCTGTTTCAGCAGCCGGCCCTGGAGGTCCGGGGGCAGGCTGCCGTTGCCGCCCGCCGCCGCGACGACCGCGCGGACGATGCCGTCCGGCCTGGCCTCGCGCCGCCACAGCACCGCCACCACGCCGCACTCCACGATCTCCAGCAGGTGCGCCTCCTTGAGATCGTTGACGATCAGGACCGGACGGGCCCCGAGCGACCGGGAGAACCGCCGCAGCTCCTTCTTGACCTGCTCGTCCACGGTCTCGGCGACGACAACGACGACCACGGCGCCGTCCTCGCCGACCAGGCTCAGCTCGGGACGTCCGCGCAGCCCGCAGACCACCCCCTCGTGGGTGATGGGGTCGGGCGCGTGCACCGCGAACGGGATCCTCGCCATCACGTCACTCCCCTCCGTCCGCGGAGGCGCCGGCGTCGGCGGGAGCACTGTGATCCGTGCCGGAATCCGTGGCGGGGCCCTTCGCCAGCAGGTCGGCGGGGACGGCGATCGTCCCGTTGGACCGGACGTGCCAGATCGTCCCGGCGCGTTCCGGCCGCCCGACCGACACGACCACCGACCCGGGCGGGGGCCTGTCGGGCACCTCCATGCCGTCGTCGATGAACACGACCCGCCCGCGCTCGGTCCCGGCCTCCGGCTCGATCGTCGCCTCCGGCGCGAACCCCATCATCCGCACCCGGACGGACCCGTGCCAGGGGTCCTCCCGCAGCCGCCGCGCCATCTCGACCGCGGCCTTGCGCGCGGCGTTCCGGTGGCCCGTCAGCGCGATCGGCCCCGGAAGCGCGGCGAGGTTCGCCCACATGCCGGGACGTAGCGCGGCGAGCAGCGGGTAGGGCGCGGTGGCCGGGTCGACGTTGCCGCTGAGCTCGTCGATGCCGGTGACGGGCAGGTGCCAGCGCGTCCCGCCGGGAGCGACCCGCCAGGGCTGCGGGGCCTTGCCGTCGGCGGCGGACAGGTGCAGCACCACCTCGGCGTCGTCGATCGTCACCGCGCGGACCTTCGGGACGTCCCGCCGCTCCTGCTCGCAGTCGATCGCGAGCAGCAGCAGCGCGTTGTGGACCCGTAGGGCCGCGCCCGGGTCGGTGGCGGTACGGGGCAGGGGGACGGCGGCGCGGCGCCGGCGGCCGAGGAGCAGCCCGCCGAACCCGAGGGCCAGGATCGTCACGAGGCTGCCCGCGATGGCGACCGGGGCCGTCCAGCCGATGCCGTCGGACCGTCCGGCGGCCGGTTTGGTCGCGGACGCGTCGACCGGCGGCGCGGTCGGCAGTTGCGGCGCCAAGGACGGTAGCGGCAGGGTCGGGGAGGCGTCGGGCTTGGCGGTGTTCTTGGGCCGCACCGACTGGGCCGGGGTCTTCTCCGGCGTCGGTTCCACCACCGGCTCGGACTTCTTCGGCTTCGGCCGTCCGGCGCCCCCGGCCCTGACGCAGGCCTCGCCACTGGTGGGATGGACGCGCAGGGAACTGACACCCGCGCCTATCCTGCCCATCGACGAATGAGGTGGCAGGCACGCCATTAAGCCCTTGAAATTAATGTCGTCGTACAGCCCGAGGAAGCTACCGCTTCTGTTGCTCACCGAGCGTGTCCGGTCATTGAAGAACCCCCAGTCACCGTCCATCTTGAGATCGGTGTCGCCGTTGTTGGTGCCGATGAGGCCGCCACCGTCCTCAAGGAAGTTTTTTCCGTAGAGGCACCAGAAGCCGTCCTGGTCACGGCACGGAACATCGGCCCGCACACTCGGTGGCGGACCGACGATCGACGCCGCTACCAGCAGCGCCCCGAACACCGCCCCCGCCCTCAGGAAATTCCGACCCGGCGGTTTCCTCATGCGCCGCCCGCGCGACACCGCCATCCCCTGTCCGCTCATGGCGACAAGACTCGCGAAATCCGTCGGCCCCCCGAATCCCAGGAGGCTACCCAATCACCGGTACAGCCTGCTATACCGAACCGGTGATCCCGCAGTTCAGCACCGTTTTCGCTCGACCCCGCGGACGGCTGATATTTAGTTACAAAACTCACCCGGCGGTGGTGATCCGCTCACAGCGGATCTGCCGTGGGCAGATCCGCTGTGGGCAGATGTCGCTGGGATCGGCGCGTACCGTCGCGCATTGTGAAGGCATGAGCGAGGAACAGAAAATCCCGTTGTTCAACGAAGGGGCGCGGCGCGAGCTCTACCAGCAACGCGTCCTCGTCCTCGACGGCGTGCTCGACGACGACAACGGCACGCTGCTGGCGACACAGCTGATCAACCTGGCGCGGCAGGACGCGTCCACCGACATCGCGCTGTGGATCCACTCGCCCGGCGGGTCGGTGCCGGCGATGCTCGCGATCCGCGACGTGATGCGGCTCATCCCGTGCGAGGTGTCGACGATGGTGCTCGGCATCGCCTACAGCGCCGGGCAGTTCCTGCTGTCGTCGGGGACGCGCGGCAAGCGCCGCGCCATGCCGCACGCCCGCGTCCTGATGCACCAGGGGTCGGCCGGGATCGGCGGCGCCGCCGTCGACATCGAGCTCCAGGCCAACGACCTGCGACACACCCGCGACACGGTCCTCGGGCTCATCGCCGAGGACACCGGCCAGCCGCTGGAGCGGGTCTTCGAGGACTCGCTGCACGACCGCTGGTACACCGCCCGCGAAGCGCTCGAATACGGGTTCGTGGACGCGATCGTCACCGACCTCGACGAGGTCGTCCCCGCGGGCCGCCCGCCCGCCGGGCTCCGCATCCCGTCCTCGGAAGGAGCGGCACGGTGAGCACCTACACGATTCCCAACGTCATCGCGCGGGACGCGCGCGGTGAACGGATCATGGACGTCTACTCGCACCTGCTGACCGAGCGGATCATCTACCTCGGCACCGCCATCGACGCGGGCGTCGCGAACGCCCTGGTCGCGCAGCTGCTGTACCTGGAGGCCGACAATCCCGACAGCGACATCCAGCTCTACATCAACTGCGAGGGCGGGGACCCCAGCGCGATGCTGGCCGTGTACGACACGCTGCGCTACATCCGTCCGCAGGTCGCGACGACGTGCGTGGGGCAGGCCGTCGCGGTCGGTGCCGTGCTGCTGTCGGCGGGGGCTCCGGGCAAGCGGGCTGCGCTGCCGCATACGCGCGTCGTCCTGCACCAGCCGCTCGGGCAGGGGCGCGGCGCGATCCCGGACCTGATCCTCCAGGCGGACGAGGTCGTCCGCGTCCGCGCCGAGATCGAGCAGATCCTGTCCCGGCACTCCGGCCAGGACACCGCGACGCTGCGCGCCGACACCGACCGGGACCGCGTGTTCACGGCGCTCACGGCGATGGACTACGGCCTCATCGACCACGTGATCGAGGAGCGGAGCCCGATGGCCGTCCAGGTCCAGGGGACCGCTTAAGCGGCGAGTGCGTAGGCGACCTGGCAGGTGGGGCTCGCCGGTGCCGCCGGGGCCGCCGGGGCCGGTGCGGCCGTCGCGACAGAGGTCAGCAGGGTCGTCGCGACCGTCAGGGTCAGGTCGCCGAGCGTCAGGTCCAGGGCGCCGGCGACCGCGGCGATCATCTCGCTCGACGGCTCCTTGACGCCGCGTTCCATCTCGGAGAGGTACTGCGGCGAGACCCCGGCGCGGCGGGACGTCTCGACGAGCGTCTCACCGCGTTCGAGGCGCAGGCGCCGCAGGCAGTGGCCGAGCGCGTCGCGCCACAGCGGCTCGACCTGCTCTTCCGGCTGGTCCGGCTGGTCCTGCTGGTCCGGCGTCGGGTCGGCGGGCATGAGCGGACGGGTGATCTCGGCCATGCGCACATCGTAAGTCGGGCTCACCGCGGAACCCCAGCCGTTCCGCCGACCGCAGAACGGCGGGACCGCCGGAACTCCGAAGACCGGGGGTGGAACGTGGCAGTTCTATCGAATGAGGTTAGGCTGCCCTTATTCGCCGCCGATTCGGAGGAAATGTGGTGCTGGCCGGATTCGGCGGACCTGGATGAGCACGATCACGCGGCAGCGGCCCGCCATGTCCCGGGTCGTGTCGGCACGCAGGCGGCGGGTCGTGGGGCTGGTCGTGCTGGTGGCCGTCCTGCTGGTGGCGGCGGCGCTGTCGATGGTCGTCGGCGCGCGTGCGCTGAGCCTCCGCGAGGTCTGGCACGGGCTGTTCGCGGCGCCGGGCCCGGACGAGCGGCTCACCGAGATCAGGCTGATCGTGCGGACCGTCCGGGCGCCGAGGACGGTCCTCGCGATCGTCGCGGGCATCGCCCTCGGGATCGGCGGAGCGCTGATCCAGGGATGCACGCGTAACCCGATCGCCGACACGGGCCTGCTGGGCGTGAACGCCGGCGCCTCGTTCGCCGTCGTGTCGGCGGTGTCGCTGTTCGGGCTCGCCAACCCGTTCCAGTACGTCTGGTTCGCCTTCCTCGGCGCGGCGGCGGCCGGTGCCGTCGTGTTCGGGCTGGCGAGCATCGGGCGCGGGGCCGGGAACCCGCTGACGCTCGCGCTGGCCGGGCAGGGGATCGCGGTGTTCCTGGCGGCGATGACCACGGCGGTCGCGCTGTCGGACAAAGCTTCCCTGAACGCGCTGCGGTTCTGGAACGCGGGCTCGGTCGCCGGGGTGAAGTTCGACGTCATCTGGCCGGTGTCCGGCTTCGTCGCGGCCGGGCTGGTGCTGACGGTGATCACGCTGCCCGCCATCAACCTGCTCAACCTGGGCGACGACGTCGCGCGCGGGCTCGGCGTGAACATCACGCTGACCCGGACGGTCGGCATCGTCGCCATCACCCTCCTGGCGGGCGCGGCGACGGCGGCGTGCGGCCCGATCGCGTTCCTCGGGCTGATGGTCGCCCATGTCGCCCGCTACCTGACCGGGCCCGACTACCGCTGGCTGGTGCCGTACGCGGGGCTGCTCGGCGCGGTCGTCCTGCTGGTGTGCGACATCGTCGGGCGTGTGGTCGTCCGTCCGGGCGAGTTGGACGCGGGGATCGTCGTCGCGCTCCTCGGCGCCCCGTTCTTCGCGGCACTGGTCTGGCGCGGAAAGTTCAGGAACGCATGACCGGGACGACGGATGTGAAGCGCGGCGCGGCGCTGCCGGGGGTGCGGCTCGGGCAGGTGTCGTTCGTGTGGCGGCCATGGCCCGTCCTTGTGACGGTGGTGCTGGCGGCGGCGACGTTCCTGGTGTTCTGCCTGTCCATCGCCATCGGCGACTTCTCCATCGCGCTGCCCCGGGTGATCGCCACGATCTTCGGCCGGGGCGAACGGGTCGACGAGTTCGTGATCATGGACCTGCGGATGCCGCGCGCCCTGGCCGGGCTCGTCGTCGGCATCGCGCTCGGGGTGTCCGGGGCGATCACGCAGTCGATCGCGCGCAACCCGCTCGCCAGCCCGGACATGATCGGACTCACCGCCGGCGCCAGCGCCGCCGCGGTCTTCGTGATCGTGGTCGGAGGCGGCTTCGGTGCGGTCGGCGGGTTCCTCGCGTCCGCGGGCCTCCCGATGGCCGCCCTCATCGGCGGCCTGCTCACCGCCGCGCTGATCTACGGGCTGGCCTGGCGCCGTGGCGTGCACGGGTTCCGGCTGGTGCTGGTCGGCATCGGGTTGCAGGCGATGCTGCTGGCCATCGTGCACTGGCTGCTCGTCGTGGCCGAGGTGTTCGAGGCGGCACGGGCCTACGTGTGGCTCAA
>JBOHBY010000758.1:0-6279 GCA_050698635.1 Spirillospora sp. | reverse complement strand
GTAGCCGCCCCGCCCGGCGGCCGCGGCGAGCTCGCGGGTCAGGGCGGGGTGGATCGGGATCCCGGCCTCCCCGAACCCGAGCGGCAGGACCCGCACCCCCTCCGCGCGCTTGCGGGCGATCGCCTCGTTCACCGCGAGCGTCGCCGACAGGGCGACGGGACGCGGCGAGAACGGTAGCGGCCGGACGGGTTCGGACTCTTTCGGGGCAGGCATGACGGCTCCAAGGCATGACGAGACAGCGGTGGGTTTAGCGGAGTTCCCCTGAACGACCCGGCCGGGTTCGCTTCATACTTGCCCGCATTTAGCATCATCACAAGCGAGTCTCATCGATGGTGACCGTAAGATGGGCTGATGCTAGAGCTTCGCCGCCTGCGGCTTCTCGCCGAGTTCGGCCGCCGCGGCAGTATCGCCGCGACCGCCGCCGCCCTCGGCTACACCCCGTCGGCCGTCTCCCAGCAACTGGCCGCGCTCGAACGCGAGGCCCGCGTCCCGCTGCTGGACCGCACCGCCCGCAGCGCCGAGCTGACCGACGCCGGGCGCCGCCTCGCCGACCGCGCCGAGGAGATCCTCGGCCTCGTGGAGACCGCCGAGGCCGAGCTGTCGGCGCACTCCGACACGCCGATGGGCCGGGTCGTGGTGACCGCGTTCCCCACGGCCGCCGTCGCGTTCGCGCCCGCGCTGGCGCAGAGCCTCGGGGAGCATCCCGATCTGACGTTCGTGCTCCGCCAGACCCGTCCCGGCGACGGCATCCGGCAGGTGCAGAACGGCGAGGTCGACATCGCGCTGATCGACGACTGGACGGGCAAGGTCCCCGAGCAGTCGCCCGCCGCGCTGGAGTTCTTCCACCTGCTCCGCGACCCGCTGGTGCTGGTCGTCCCGAAGACGCACCCCATGTCCGCCCCGGAGCGGCCCGTCGACCTGCAGCAGCTCCGGGAGGAGGCGTGGATGGCGGCGCCGCTCGGCGAGCACTCCCGGCAGGCCCTCGAACGGCTGATGGACACCGTCGGCGGGGCCCGTCCCGTCCCGTGGGAGTTCGAGGGCCTGCACACCATCCTGAGCCTGGTGGCGCGCGGCATCGGCATCACCGCGGTGCCCGAGTTGGCCCTCGCCGCGGGCGACCAGGACGTGGCCGTACGGCGCATCCCCGAATTCACGCTCGCCCGCGAGGTCTACGCCGTGACCAGGACCGCGAGCGTCCGCCGCCCGTCGGTCGCGGTCACGCTCAGGGCCATCTACGCCGCGGCTCGCGCCGTCCAGCCCGCCCCGCCGGAGGGGTGAGCCCGGCACCCGCTACTGTCAGAAGTGAGGCCTGGGTCACACAGGTTCAGCCGTGGCCGCTTCCGGCCGCCGCCCGCACCGGACGGAGGGCGGATCCGAACTAAGGGGGGACCGCCGGCACGCGCAACGGATCATGGCAAAACGGACAGCCGCGTGCCGATCATCACGTACCGTGGGGCGAAATCGTGACCGCATCCGAGTCAAGGCACACCGATCGGGGAGACCAGCGCTCGATGGATCGACCGGCGAAGACTCCCGCCACGCCCCCCGGGGCGGCGGCGGAAGACCCCGCGCCGACGGCACAGCCCGTCGAGGCGAAGGGCGACGGCCACCACGAGGGCCACCACGAGGGCCACCACGGGCCTCACCACGGCTTCGAGCTGCCGCGGGTGACGGCGCTGCTGATGCACGCGCTCCCGCGCTTCGTCGAGGGCGTCATCGCCCCGGTCGCGGTCTTCTACGCCGCGCTGACGCTGCTCGGGCTGAACGGCGCGCTCGTCGCCGCCGTCGCCTGGGTGTACGGCGGGATCATCTACCGGTTCGTGCGCGGCCATCCGGTGTCGGGGATGCTGATGCTGGCCGCGGTCGGCGTCACCGTCCGCGCGGCCACGGCCGCCGCGACGCACAGCGCGGTCGTCTACTTCCTGCAGCCGACGCTCGGCACCCTGATCATCAGCCTGTCGTTCCTCGCCTCCGTCCCGCTCGGACGGCCGCTGGCCATGAAGCTCGCCAGGGACATGGCGCCGATCCCCGAGGCGTTCCTCAAGCACGCCAGGGTGCACCAGTTCTTCCTGCGGATCTCGCTGCTGTGGTCGATGGTCCTGTTCACGAACGTGGCCGTCAGCCTCTGGATGCTGTTCAACGAGTCGATCAGCATGTACCTGTGGTTCCGCACGGGCATCGTCGCCGGGCTCGGCGCGATCGGCGTCGCCGTCTCGGTGTGGGGCTTCCGGCGCGTCGTGCGCCACGTCAACCGCGAGCCCGCACCCGCCGCCGTCCCGGCCCCCGTCGCCTGAGGCGTACCGGCTGAGCCGTACCGGCTGAGCAGCGATTCTCCTGCCCGGCGGGCCGAACTTCCGGCCCGTTCGGGGCGTCTCCCTTCACAGGTAGATTCACCTATTGGGGTGAAATCACGGGGTTTGGGGGAGTTTGTAGTGAAATTTAGCGGGCGCGGTGTGCGGGTGGCCCTGACGGGCGGCGCGGGCGCGGTGGCGGTGCTCGCGGCCGGCTGCACGGTCGGCGGCGAGGGGAAGCTGGCCTCGGGGGACTCGCCCGGCGCCGTGACGATCACGCCCGCCAACGGGACCGCCCAGGTCAAGCCGGACGGGGCCATCGAGGTCAAGGCCGACGACAAGCTGCGGAACGTCACCGTCCAGGGTGAGGGCGCCACCATCACCGGCAAGTTCGACGGCGGCCACAAGACCTGGCGCTCGGACCGGACGATGACGCCCGGCACCTCCTACACCGTCACCGCCCAGACGCGGGACGACGGCAAGACCCGCACCGTGACCAGCGCGTTCACCACCCTCAAGGCCGACAAGACGCTCTCGATCGTGGACGTGACCCCGAACGTCAAGGGCGAGAAGGTCGGCGTCGGCATGCCGATCATGATCAGGTTCGACCGCCCGGTGACCGACAAGGCCGCCGTGGAGCGGGCGCTGCGCGTCACGCCGGACAAGCCGGTCGAGGGCGCGTGGAACTGGGTCGCCGCCGACCAGGCCATCTACCGGACGAAGACGTACTGGCAGCCGCACCAGACCGTCCGGTTCCACGCGACCCTGGCCGGGGTGAACGCGGGCGGCGGCGTGTACGGGGCCGAGGACGAGCAGGCCAGCATGACCATCGGCGCCGCGCAGATCACCACCGGCGACATCGACGGCCACCACATGACCGTGACCCGCGACGGCAAGAAGCTGCGGACCATCCCCTTCAGCGCCGGCAACGGCCAGACGCGGGAGTACACCACCACCAGCGGCGTCCACCTGCTGATGGAGAAGGCCAACCCCGTCACGATGACGTCACCCGGCCGCAAGCCCGGCGACCCCGGCTACTACAAGCAGGTCGTCAACTACGGGGTCCGGTTCTCCAACAGCGGCGAGTTCGTGCACTCGGCGCCGTGGTCGGTCGGCTCGCAGGGCTCGGCGAACGTCAGCCACGGGTGCCTGAACGTCAGCCCGTCCAACGCCAAGTGGTACTACGACGTCATGCAGCGCGGCGACGTGATCAAGCTGACCGGCACCGACCGCGAGGTCGAGCCGCTGAACGGCTGGAGCTTCTGGCAGCTGTCGTTCGACAAGTGGTCGCAGGGCAGTGCCCTGCGATGAGCAGGCCCACCGCGTGCAACGCTTTGATCTCGGACGCCTGCCAAAACCCCGGGTCATGACATGATCCTCGGTTTTTGTCGCTAATGTCTCCCTGGTAGACGGCGGGTTCGGGAGGTCGCAGTGCAGCGGAGGGTTTCCGCAGGTGTTCGGGCGGGCGCGGGGATGGCCGGGATCGTGCTGCTCCTCGCGACGGCGGCCTGCAGCGGGGGAGAGAAAGAGGGCGGCGTCACCGTCGGCGAGAAGGCCGACACGGCCGTCCCGCAGGTGACGATCAACCCGGGCGACGGCAACACCAAGGCGCAGCCGGAGGACGGCGTCACGGTCACCGCCGCCGGCGGCACCCTGGAGCAGGTCAGCGTCACGCTCAAGGGCAAGCCGGTCGACGGTGAGATGGCCGCCAACAAGGCCAGCTGGAAGTCGCGGACGCTGCGTCCCGGCGCCAAGTACCAGGTCACCGCCGTCGCCAAGAGCCCGCAGGGCAAGACGGCCACGGTCAACGCCGCGTTCTCCACGCTCAAGGCGGCCAACGAGCTCGGCATCCTCGACATCACGCCGAGCAAGAACGAGAAGGTCGGCGTCGGCATGCCGATCCAGGTCGTCTTCAACCGGGCGGTCGGCGACCGCAAGGCCGTCGAGCGGGCCCTGGACGTCAAGTCGACCAAGCCCGCCACGGGCGCCTGGTACTGGGTGAACGACACCACGGTGATCTTCCGGACGAAGAACGGCCAGTACTGGCAGCCCAACCAGAACGTCACGTTCTCGGCGAAGCTGGCCGGCGTGAAGTCCGGCAAGAAGACCTACGGCGTGCAGGACTTCACCCGCAAGTTCCGCATCGGCGACTCGCACATCACCCGCATCAGCACCAAGAAGAAGAAGGCGGTCGTCGAGAAGAACGGCCGGAAGGTCCGGTCCTGGCCCATCAGCGCGGGCAAGGGCGGCCGTGTCGTGAACGGCGTCGACACCTTCCTCACCACCAGCGGCATCCATCTCACGATGGGCAAGGAGAATCCGGCGATCATGACGTCGGAGTGGATGGGCGTCGACCCGAAGGACAAGAAGAACGGCGGCTACAAGGAGGTCATCCCGCACGCGGTGCGGATCTCCAACAGCGGCGAGTTCGTCCACTCGATGGCCGCGACCGTCTGGGCGCAGGGCAGGCAGAACGTCAGCCACGGCTGCGTCAACTCCCCGCCCAAGGACGCCCGGTGGTTCTACGGGTTCTCCTACCGCGGTGACCCGGTGGTCATCACCGGCAGCAAGCGCGGGCTCGATCCGATGAACGGGTGGAGCTACTACGAGATGTCGTGGAGCCGCTGGGTCAAGGGAAGCGCGCTGGATCGCACCGTCACCACGGGATGATGTTGACTGGTCCTGTCAAAGGGAACAAGGCGGACACGACCGCCGCCCACGGCAGGGGGACCAGTGAACGACGCGGACAACGACTTAGCGCGGCGCCCGTCCGGACTGAGGCGCCGCGGTGTGCGGCTCGTGCGGCGTGGGGCGCATCGCGTCCTGCGCCGTACGGCGTTGTGGGCGCTGCGGCCGCTGTGCTGGAGGCGGCGCGTCCGGTGCGTCCCGCCTCCCGGTGAGCGGCGTCGCGTCCGCGTCCTGCTCCAGAACGCGCACGGGACGGGCGGGACGATCCGCACCGTGCTGAACCTGTGCGGGCACCTGACCCGCGACCATGACGTGGAGATCGTCAGCGCGGTGCGCAGGAGCAGGAAGCCGTTCTTCACGGTCCCGGCGGAGGCGACGCTGACGTACGCCGACGACCGCTTCGAACCCAAGGGCAGGACGGCGCGGTTCCTGGCGCGGTTGCCGAGCGTCCTGACACCGGTGGACGAGGCGTCCTACCGCGAGATGAGCCTCTGGTCGGACGTGTGCCTCCTGCGCGCCCTGCACCGTTCACCGGCCGACGTCGTCATCGGCACGCGGCCGTCGCTGGTGCTGCTCGCCGCCGAGCTCGCGCCGCGCGGCACCGTGACGATCGGGCAGGACCACATGAGCCTGGAGTCCTACAAGCCCGCCCTGCACCGGCAGGTCGTGCGGCGGTACCGGCGGCTGAGCGTCCTGGCCGTCCTGACCGAGGCCGCCCGCGCCGGGTACGAGCGGGCCCTGGCCGGGTCCGGCGTTCACGTCGTGCGGATCCCGAACGCCGCGCCGGAGCTGCCCGGACGTCCCTCCCCGCGCGAGGACAAGGTCGTGCTCGCCGCCGGGAGGCTCGTCGCGAACAAGGGCTTCGACACGCTCATCCGCGCGTTCGCGCCGATCGCCGCCGAGCGCCCCGACTGGACGCTGCGGATCTTCGGCAAGGGCGTGCGCCGCGACATGCTGCTGAAGCTGATCGACGATCTCGGCCTCGCCGGGCGGGTGGAGCTGCGCCCGGCGACCCGCGACCTGCACGGTGAGATGGCCCGCGCGTCGATCTACGCGCTGACGTCCCGCCGCGAGGGCATGCCGATGGTGATCATCGAGGCGATGGGGATGGGCCTGCCGGTCGTGTCGTTCGACTGCCCGCACGGTCCCGCCGAGCTGATCGACCACGGCCGCGACGGGCTGCTGGTCCCGAGCGGCGACGCGGGCGCGCTCACCGCCGCGCTCCGCGGCCTGATCGCCGACCCCGAGCTGCGCGACCGGCTCGGCGACCAGGCGGCGCGGTCGGCGCGCGCCCACGACC
>JBOHBY010000757.1:0-2548 GCA_050698635.1 Spirillospora sp. | reverse complement strand
GGCGGATGCCGGTGATCGTCCAGCTCGGCGCCGGGGGGCTGGCGACCGCGGCGGCGTTCGTCGTTCTGATCGTTCTGGCGGGGCCGGGGCACGTCGTCCGGCCGAACCGAATCGGGGGAGAGCAGTGAGTCAGCCGACCGAACCGGCAGGGGTGACCGAGCCCCTGTCCGAGCCAGTGACCGTGCCCGCGCCCGCGCGTCCGGTGGAGGAGATCCGGCCGGCGCCGCTGGTGCTGATGTACCACTCGGTCGACCACTTCGACGAGGACCCGCACCTGGTGACGGTGTCACCCGCGCGGTTCGGACGGCAGATGGCCTGGCTGCGGTCGCGGGGCCTGCGCGGTGTCGGCATGCGCGAGCTGCTGGACGCCCACGCGCGCGGGCGGGCGCGCGGGCTCGTCGGGCTGACGTTCGACGACGGCTACGCCGACTTCGCGACGCGGGCCGTCCCGGCGCTGCTGCGGTACGGGTTCGGTGCGACGGCGTTCGTCGTGTCCGGACGGATCGGCACCTACAACGCCTGGGACGACGGGCCGCGCAAACCCTTGATGACGGCCGACCAGATTCGGACGGTCGCGAGGGCTGGCATTGAGGTCGCGTCGCATGGGCGGCACCACGTTTCGCTGCCGAGAACTGATGACACCGAGTTGCGGGAGGAACTGGAGGAGAGCCGGGCCGCCTTGGAGGAGCTCGTAGACGGGCCGGTGAGCGGGTTCGCCTACCCGTACGGGCATGCCACGTCGCGGGAGGTCGACGCGGTGCGTGCCGCCGGATACGACTACGCCTGCGACATCACGCCCGATGAGCCGGGACGCCATGCGCTGCCCCGCACCTATGTCGGTGACCGGGACGGGCCGCTGCGGTTGCGCGCCAAGGTCGTCCGGCATGAGCTGCGCCGACGGAGCCGCGTGTGACGTCTATGGGGACGCGGGTTCTGCATGTCATTACCGGGCTGGAGCATGGTGGTGCGGAGCGGCAGCTCGCGCTGTTGCTGCGCCATCTGCCCGTGCGGTGCGAGGTCGCGACGCTGACGCGGACGGGCACGCTCGGCGCGGAGATCCGGCGCACGGGGGTGCCCGTCCACGAGATCGGCATGCGCGGCAACCGGGATCTGGCGGCGCTGCCCAGGCTCGCGTGGCTGATCCGGCGGGGGCGGTACGACGTCGTCCACACGCACCTTTATCGCGCTTGCGTTTACGGGCGTGTTGCCGCGCGCATGGCGGGGACGCCGCGCATTATCGCGACCGAGCATTCGCTGGGTGATGGGCATATCGAGGGGCGGGCGGTGACGCGCGGCGTCCGCGAGCTGTACCGGGCGTCGGAACGGCTCGGGACGGCGACCGTCGCGGTGTCGCCGACCGTCGCGGCCCGGCTGCGCGGCTGGGGCGTCCCGCCCGGCCGGATCGTCGTGATCCCGAACGGGGTCGACGCCGCCGAGTTCGCGTTCGACGCCGCGCGCCGCGCCGCGACCCGGCGGCGCCTCGGCATCGGACCGGACGAGCCGGTCGTCGGGGCCGTCGGGCGGCTCGTGCCGACCAAGCGGTTCGACCTGCTGATCGAGGCCGTGGCGTTGATGGACGGTGTCCGGCTGCTGCTGGTCGGGACGGGCCCGCTACGCGGAACGCTCGAACGGCTGGCGCACGACATCGGGGCAGCGGGACGGGTCGTTTTCGCTGGTGGGACGTCTGATGTGGCGGGCGCGCTGGCGGCGGTGGACGTGCTCGCGGCGCCGTCGGTCCAGGAGACGTTCGGGCTCGGGGTCGTGGAGGGGCTGGCGGCCGGGCTGCCCGTCTGCTACACGACCTGTCCGGCGCTCGACGACCTCCCGCCCGGCGAGGCCGCGCCGGACGCCCGCCGCCTGCCGTCCTCCGACGCGCGGGACTGGAGCGCCGAACTCCTGCGCGCCCTGTACGCCCTGCACGCGCTGCCCCGGGACAGGACGTGCGTGCCGCCGGTCGTCACCGGCCGCTACGCCATCGCCGGGCAGGCCGCCGAACTCGCCCGGCTCTACCGTCCCGAGCCGCCGGCGGGCGAGGTCATTCCGATGCGAGAAAGGGCTCAAGATGCCGCAACGTGACGCCGAGCAGCAGCAGCGCAGACCGTCCGGCACGAGGAGGCGGCACGGCGCTCGGTCCGGGCGGTCGGCCTGGTCCGGGCGGTCGGCCTGGTCCTGGCGGGTCGGGCCGGCCGTCGCGTTCGTCCTGGCCGGGGTTCTTGGCGGGCTCGGGTACGGCCTGTACGCGCCCGCGACCTATACGGCGTCCGCCTTCGTCCTGGTCGTGGACGACGTCGGCGCCGACAGGTCAGGCCCGGCGGCGATGAGTTTCGCGCAACTGTACGGACGGCTCGCGCCGCTGGAGGCGACACTCCGCTACTCCACGCTCCCGCTGCCCGAGGCCGCGCCCGGCTCGACGCGCGAGCACATCCAGGCGTCGACGTCGCCGGACACACCGGTGATCAAGCTGGCCGGGAGCGGGCGGACGGCCCGCGACGCCGCCGCGTTCGCCAACGCCGCCGCCGACGCGCTCGTCCGGTACGGGACGTCCCAC
>JBOHBY010000756.1:0-2273 GCA_050698635.1 Spirillospora sp. | reverse complement strand
GCGACACCGGCGGGCTCGCCCGGCTGCTGCCGGAGTTCGGGGAGCCGGAGTCGGACGCCGCGTCGGGCGAGGAGCGGGCGCGGCTGTTCGAGGTCATGCTGACGCTGCTGGAGCGGCTGGCCGAGCGCGGCCCGGTCGTGCTGGTCATCGAGGACGCGCACTGGGCCGACCGCTCCACCCGTGACCTGCTGGCGTTCCTGATCCGCAACCTCGGCATCGCGCCGGTGCTGATCGTCACGACGTACCGGTCCGACGAGCTGCACCGCACCCATCCGCTGCGCCCGCTGCTGGCCGGGCTGGAGCGGGTCGAACGCGTCCGGCGGATGGAGATCACGCCGCTGACCAGGGGCGATGTCGTGACCCTCGTCACCGAGCTGCTCGGTGACCGGCAGGCGCCAACGGCCGGGCTCGTCGACCGGATCGCGGCGCGCAGCGAAGGCAACCCGCTGTTCATCGAGGCCCTGCTCGACGACGACGGGACGCTGGCGTGCGAGCTGCCCGAGTCGCTGCGTGACCTGCTGCTGGCGGGCGTCCAGCGGCTTCCGGAGGAGACGCAGGAGGTGCTGCGCGACGCCAGCGGCGGCGGCACCCGCATCGAGCACGCGCTGCTGGCGGCCGTGACCGGGCTTGGGGATGCGGCCCTGACGCGCGTACTGCGGCCCGCCGTGGCGGCGAACGTCCTGGTGGTGGACGGCGACGGCTACGCGTTCCGGCACGCGTTGATTCGCGAGGCCGTCCACGACGATTTGCTACCGGGCGAATACACGCGCCTGCACAAGCGCTATGCGGAAGCCCTGGAAGAGGACGCCGGGCTTGTTCCGGCCGGTCGGCTCTGGGTCGAACTGAGCTACCACTGGAACGCGGCACATGACAGTACGTGGGCGCTGGTCGCGTCCTGGCGAGCTGTCGCGGAGGCCCGCAAAGCCCTCGCGTACGCGGAGTGCCTGGCGATGCTGTCCCGCGTCCTGGAACTGTGGGACCAGGTCCCCGACGCCGAAGAACGCATCGGCGCCAACCACATCAAGGTCCTCCAGGACGCCGCGACCGCCGCCGACCAGGGCGGGGAGTTCGACCGCGGGATCAAGCTCGTCACGGCCGCGCTCCGCGAGGTCGAGACCGCGGTCAGCGACGGCGCGGCCGAAGATCCGTCGCGCTGGGCCGCGCTGCTGGAGCTGCGCGGCCGCATGCGCTACCAGATGGCGCGGCCCGGGTTCGTCGAGGACATGCGCGCCGCCGTCGAGGCGCTCCCGGCCGAACCGCCGACCGCGCTGCGGGCCAGGGCGCTGTCCACGCTGGGGAACTACGTCCGCCTCACCACCGACATCGACGAGGCGCGCAAGGCGGCGGCCGAGTCGCTGGCCATCGCGCGCCTGCTGGACGACCCCGTCGCCGAGGCCGAGGCGCTGATCACTCAGTTCTGCACCGACATCGACTACGACGACGACTCCGCGCTCACCGAGGTCGAGGAGACCGTCGACCGCAGCGGCAACCACCGGGTGCTGCTCCGCTTCCACGTGATCAAGTCGCACTTCCTCGAAGGCTGCGGACGGCACGAGAAGGCCGCCGCCGTCGCCGGACGCGGCAAGGAACTCGCCCGCGAGTACGGGGTGGCCCGCACCCAGGGCACGTTCATGTCGATCAACCAGGCCGAGCCGCTGGTGTCGCTCGGCCGGTGGGACGAGGCCATCGCCGTCCTGAACCACGCCATGGAACAGGACCCGGTGGTCACCACGCGGACGTCGCTGCTCGTCCTGTCCGGATGGGTGGCGCTGGCACGCGGCGACACGGCGACGGCGTCCAAGCGGCTCGTCCTGGCCCGCGAGATCATGAGCCTCAAGATGAAGTGGCTGAAGACGCAGGACTACTTCGCCACGCTGTGGCTGGAATCGCAGATCGCGCTCGCCGAGGGGCGTCCTGAGGCCGCGCTGCAGGCGATCCGTCCCGTCATCGACCACGGCGGCCTGCCCGACGACGCCAGATACGCCTGGCCCGCGCTGGTCGTCGGCGCGTCGGCCTGCGCCGAACTCGGCGACGCGGCGGGCGACCACCTGCGCCGCATCGAGGAGCGCGCCTCCGGGCTCCGGATCACCGGCCCGCTCCAGCGGGCGCACAGCCTCACCTTCACCGCCGAGCACGCCCGCGCACACGGCTTCCTCGACCTCACCGCCTGGGACGAGGCCGCGGCGGCCTGGAACGCGCTCTGCAACCCCTACTACCAGGCACGGGCGCTGTTCCGCGCGGCCGAGGCCGCGGTGGCGGGCGGCGACCACGAC
>JBOHBY010000755.1:0-3226 GCA_050698635.1 Spirillospora sp. | reverse complement strand
CCGTCCCGGCGGGCGAGCGCGTCCGGCTGGGGCTGCTGGTCACGGCGGGCACGGTGTTCGTCCCCTGGGCGGTCTACTGGGGCCTGCTCGTCCCGTGAGCCGGACGCGCACGGGAACGCGGCCCCGCTCCGGTCGGAGCGCGGGCCGCGTTTTCCGTGGCCGGTGCGTTGTCAGTGGAAAGAGCGTTGTCAGTTGTTCTTGCCCCACAGGTAGGTGCCGTAGCTCATCGCGAGGACGCTCACCCAGCTGAACACGGCGCGGGCGGTGTTCCAGGCCGTCCAGCGGCCGGAGTAGTCCGACCAGACCTTCGTGGCCTCGGCCGCGTCGGACGGGATCTTCACGGCGTCCAGGTCGTTGTTCATCGGGATGTTCACCGCGAAGCTCGGAATGAGCGCGCCCACGAAGTAGACGGCGGCGGCGGCGAAGAACAGGATGGCCGCGGCCTTCTGGTCCAGGGTCAGCAGCAGCACCCCCGCCGCGATCGCCACCACCGGGACCAGCATGAACATCCCCACGAACACCGGGTTCTGGATCTTCTGGTTGATGCCCTGCATGGCGTCGATCGCCGACGCCGGCTTCGCCGCGTTCAGGCCCGGCATCACGCCGGTCGAGAAGCCGAAGAACGTCCCGGCCATGCCGGCCGCCATGATGATCGAGAGCGTCACCGAGACGCCGGCCAGTGCGGATTTCATCGTCGTGCTCCATTTCTCGGAAAGGTGTGAGGTCAGCTGGACCAGATGCCGCTGGCCGCGGTGCTCCGGGCGTAGTCGGCGAAGTCCTTCGGCTCGCGGCCCAGCGCCCGGCGGACGCCGTCGGTCGGCTGGGCGTTGCGTCCGTCCAGGACGGTGCCGAACAGGTAGGCGAGGAACTCGATGAGGTCGTCGGGAAGGCCCTGCCGCTTCAGCGCGTCCGCGTAGTCCTCCAACGGGACGCGGACGAACGCGATCTCGCGTCCGGCGGCGCGGCCGATCTCGGCGATCGCCTCGTCGAAGGTCAGCGCGCGGGGGCCCGACACCTCGTAGACCTCGCCCGCGTGCCCGTCCTCCGTGAGGGCCGCGACGGCGACGTCGGCGATGTCGTCGGCGTCGATGAACGGCTCGGGGACGTCGGCCGTCGGCAGGACGACCTCGCCCTCGCGGACGGGGTCGAGCAGGTAGTCCTCGCTGAAGTTCTGCGCGAACCAGCTCGACCGCACGACCGTCCACGTGAGGCCGGACGCCTGCACGATCCGCTCGCACTCCTGCGCCTCCTCCTCGCCGCGTCCCGAGAGCAGGACCACGTGCCGGACTCCGGCGTCCACCGCCGCGGCCGTGAAGGAGCGGACGGCGTCGACCGCGCCGGGCGCCGCCAGGTCCGGGTAGTAGGACAGGTAGACCTTCTCGACGTCCCGCAGGACGGGCGCCCAGGTGGACTCGTCCGTCCACTCGAAGGCCGGGGACGCCGACCGGGAGCCCATCCGGACCGGGACGTCCAGCGCCTCCAGCCGCTCGACGACGCGGCGGCCGGTTTTGCCGGTCCCGCCGAGGACGAGGGTGAGGCCGTTCTCGAGGATGTTCTGCGCGTTGTTCGTCATGCCCTTAAGTCAACAGCCGAGCTATTCCGGCCACCATCGTTGAGAAGCTCGCCCGCATACGCGAGCGTCTACGCTGGTCCCATGGACGCGCTCACCGATCTCCTCGACGGGCCGCGGGCGCGCGGGGCGTTCATGCTCCGCGCGTCGCTGAGCCCGCCCTGGTCGGTCCGGATCCAGGACGAGGCGCCGATCACGCTGCTGTCCATGGTGCGGGACGACGCCTGGCTGGTCCCGGACGCGGGCGCGCCCCGGCGCGTCTCCCCCGGCGACATGGCCATCTTCCGGGGCCCCGACCACTACACGGTCGGCGACGACCCGGCGACCGACCCGCAGATCATCATCCATCCCGGGCAGTACTGCACCACCCCGGACGGGACGCCCATGTCGGAGGCGATGTCCCTCGGCGTCCGCGCCTGGGGCAACGACCCGGACGGCTCGGCGGTCATGCTGGTCGGCGCCTACCAGATGCGCGGCGCGGTCACGAAGCGGCTGCTGTCCGCGCTGCCGCCGATCGCGATCGTGCGCGGCGACACGTGGCGGTCGCCGCTCGTCGACGTCCTCGCCGAGGAGATCGGCAAGGACGAGCCCGGCCAGGACGTCGTCCTCGACCGGCTCCTCGACCTGCTGCTCATCGCGACGCTCCGCGCCTGGTTCTCCCGCCCCGACGCCGAGACGCCCGGCTGGTACCGCGCGCACGGCGACCCCGTCGTCGGCCCGGCCCTGCGGCTGCTGCACGACGACCTCTCGCATCCGTGGACGATCGCCGACCTGGCCTCCAAGGTCGGCGTCTCCCGCGCCGCGCTGGCACAGCGGTTCACGAAACAGCTCGGCGAGCCGCCCATGTCGTACCTGACCGGCGTCCGCCTGGCCCAGGCCGCCGACCTGCTACGGGAGAGCGACGCGACCCTGGACGCGGTCGCCCGCCAGGTCGGCTACGGCACCGCCTTCGCCCTCAGCACCGCCTTCAAACGCGAACACGGCGTCAGCCCCCACGAATACCGGACCGGCTAGCGCTCCGTGCGGAGGGTCGGTTCGGCGCGGACGACCGTCTCGTCGGCGGCGTCGGGGATGAAGGGGATCACGAAGGCGTAGTCGGCCAGGACGGTGTCGGGGACCTCGCCCGACTCGCCGAACGCGGCGATCTCGCCCCAGCAGGGGGAGCCGAGCGAGCCGCTGCGGTGCCGGACCGACAGGCCCGCGCACAGGTTGGCGAACCTGAGCCGTTCGGCGAGCGCGAGACCGGCGAGCGTCGCGAAGACGAACCCGGCGGCGAACACGTCGCCCGCGCCGGTCGGGTCGAGCGCCTCGACCGGCAGGGCGCCGACCTCGGCCCGCTCCCTAGTCGCCGAGTCGATCGCGATGGCGCCGTCGCCGCCGCGCTTGACGACGACCACGGGGACGCCGCGCGCGGCGAGGGCCTCGGCGGCGGCGGACGGGGTGGTGGTGCGGGTGTAGGCCATGGCCTCGGCGGCGTTCGGGAGGAACACGTCCACGTGGTCGAGGCGGTCGAGGACCTCGGCCGGCCAGGCGCCGGTCTGGTCCCAGCCGAGGTCGCCGAAGACGAGCGTGCCGCGCTCGCGCATCGCGGGCGCCCAGGGCGGCAGCGGGCGGTCGATGTCGACGAAGCACGCCCGCGCGGCCGGCGGCGGCACC
>JBOHBY010000754.1:0-6995 GCA_050698635.1 Spirillospora sp. | reverse complement strand
CGCACCGGGCCCGTGTCGACGGCCGTGGCGCGCAACGCCACCCCCGCCGCCGACGCGGCGACGCACACGAGGACCACCCCGGCCGTCCCCCGCCGCGATCGCCTGTGTCGGGGATTCCCGTACGTCGTGGCGGCGGATCGGGCGGTGGTGGATCGGGCGGTGGCGGATCGGGGGGCGGCGTGCGTAGGGCCGGTGCCTGGACGTCTGCGCGGGCGGCGGTGTGCTGCCAGGAGGTAGAGGGCTGCGAGGGCCGCCGTTGCGGCGAGGACGTAGGTGAAGGAGGCGGGGAGGCCGATGGTCGCGGCGGCTGTGAGCCAGGTGGCGAGGGCGGGGGCGAGGAGGCGGAGGTCATGGGTCATACGCGGACCATCGGCTTCAGGTCGGTGAAGCGGCGGGCTCCTATGCCGCTGACGTCCTGGAGTTGTTCGACCGAGCGGAAGCCGCCGTGCTGGGTGCGGAAGTCGACGATCCGCTGGGCGAGGACGGGACCGACGCCGGGGAGGTCGTCGAGCTGGTCGGCGGTAGCGGTGTTGAGGTCGAGAGGGGTGCCGGGTGTGGAGGTGGTCCCGGGCGGGGACGCGGGCGGGGCTCCCGCGGCGGGTGCGGGGCGGCGGACGCCGACTGGGATCTGTTCGCCGTCTACCAGTTTTCGGGCGAGGTTGAGGTGGCCGGTCTTCGCGCCCGGGCGCATCCCGCCCGCTGCCTTGATCGCCTCCGCGACCCGGGAGCCGGACGGCAACGTGATCACTCCGGGGTGCCTGACCTTGCCGACAACATGGACGACCACCGAGGAGACGGCCGCCGCCGGGCCCGCGGAAGTCGAGGGCCGGGTGTCGGCGAGGGTGGCGCTCGGAAGGGGGGCGGCGGAGGGGGTCGATCGCGGCCGGGCCAGCCACAGGTAGCCCGCGGCGACGACTGCGGCGATCACGCCGATGAGGACGAGGACGCGGATGTTCGACCGGTCGGGCCCGGACCGCAGGCGGGCGGACGGCGGCGTGTCGGGAGGGCACGGCCTGCCCATCAGGGAGTGCAGCCGGTCCCGGGTGTCGGTTCTCATGAGCCAGACGGTAGGCGGCGCCCGTGGCCCGGCATACACGCTCGGCGAATTGTGGATAACTCTGCGTCAGCGGCGTCCCGAGGCGGCCGCGGCGAAGATCAGAAGGACGGCGAGAAGGGTCGTGACCTGGATCAACGTGCCGGGTTTGGACAGGTACACGCCGCCGAAGACGACAATGGACAGCACGTTCGACAGCAGCGCGCCTGTGTTCGCCAGCGCGGAGACGGACGATGCCTGGCCCGGGCCTGCGGCGTCCGTGATCCGTGCGATGAGGGGGCTGAAGCCGAAGGCGTGGCCCATGCCCGCGATAAACAGCAGCGGCACCGAAAGGAGCGTCGGCCAGGTGTCCGTGCTGAGCAGAGCCAGCGTTGAGGCGGCGACGGCGAAGGTGAGCAGCCCGAGCGTGGGCAGCCGCGTCCGGGCAGCGGGAAGGCGCGTCCAGCCGAGCCCGGCGGTGGCGAAGCCGACCGTGTACGGGACGAACGTCAGACCGGCCCGGAGGGGTGAGAAGTCCAGGACGTTCTGCATGTACAGGGCGAGCGTGAACAGAAAGCCGGTATAGGCGCCCATCACTGCGCAGGCCGCGAACAGTCCTGGCCGGACGGCTGGTGCACGCAAGACGGACAGGTCGAGGAGCGGCGACGGTGTCCGCCGCTCATGCACGCCGAAGGCGAACAGAAGAATGCAACCGGCCATGAGCGACGGCCACGTCCAGGACGGCCAGCCCTGTTCTCTGCCTAGCACGAGAGGTATCACGACGGCGGCCATCCCGCAGGAGAGCAGCGCCACGCCTGGCACGTCCAAGTGTGTGGTCTTGGTGGGCGCTGGTGGCATCAACCTTGGGCCCACCAGGAGGAGCACTGCGCCGATGGGGACGTTCACCAGGAATATGGGCCGCCAGGTACCGCCGAGACTGACGATGACACCACCGGCCACCTGCCCCAGGGCAACGCCCAAGGCCAGCACCATCGCGTACAGGCCGAGGGCCCTCGCCCGCGCGATTCCGTCGAAGGACAGCTGAATGAGCGAGAGAACCTGTGGCAGCAGAAGTGCGGCCGACGCGCCTTGGCAGATCCTGGCGGCGACGAGAACAACGCCCGTGGGCGCGATCCCACAGGCGAGAGACGCGACGGTAAAGCCGAGCAGGCCGAGGAAGAACATCGCGCGGTGGCCGTACTTGTCACCCAGTCGCGCGCCAGTGACGACGAGGACGGCCAAGGCGAAGATGTAACCGCCCGTGACGAGTTGCAGGAGCGCACCAGAGGAGTGCAGTCCCGCCGCGATGTTCGGTAGCGCCACCGCGACGATGGAGCTGTCCATCGAGACCATCGTCTGTCCCGTGAGCAGGACCACCAGCAGCCATCGTTTGACCATTCCGCGAGTGTGCGGCCCAGCGGAAACGTGGCGCTTGAAGATTCTTGCTGTCCGTACCATGGCGGGCATGCGCGAATCGACCGCGATTGCGGTGACGGAGGATTTCGCCGTGTTCACGGTCCGGTGCAACGATCACCAGCCCGGCTGGTCGGAGCCGGAGCCGGCCAGTAGGCACCAGCTCATCCTCGTCCGTGACGGACGGTTCCGCATGCGGTCCCGTCATGGACGCACCGTCATCGACCCCACTACCGGATATGCGCAGACGCCAGGCGAGGAGGGTCAGTTCGCGCATCCGGCGGGCGGGGACGTGTGCACCGCCATCACGCTCTCCCCCGACCTATGGAAAGGCCCGTCCGGAACTATCAGGGTCGGCGCGCGCGCGGATGTGGCGCACCGGCTCCTACTCCGCGCCGGTGGGGAAGTGGCGGACGTGGCCTACGAAGCGGCCGAACTGCTCCTCGGCCTTCTCGCCCAACTGGCGCCGGGCTCGGGCGGCGGCCGCGCACGGTCTGCTCTGGCCGATGAGGCGCGCGAGGCCATCGTCGCCGACCATCCGCAGGCGTCCGGGCTGATGTCGCTGGCCCGCCTGCTGGAGGTCTCCCCGTCCCATCTCAGCCGGACGTTCCGCAAGGAGACCGGCATGACCGTCACCCGGTACCGCAACCGCGTCCGGGTGGGCCACGCGCTCGACCGGATCGAGCAGGGCGAACGGGATCTGGCGGGCCTCGCCGCCGATCTCGGGTTCGCCGACCACGCACACCTCACCCGGACGATGAAAGCGGCGACCGGGCACCCGCCCGCCACGCTCCGCAGGCTCTTCAACGGCCCGCATCCTCGCTGAGCCAGCGCCAGGCGGGACGGCTCAGAGTCGGGGCGCCACGACCACGCAGAGCATGCCGGGGCCTACGTGGGATCCGATGACCGGGCCGACTTCGCCTACGTACACGTCCTGGACGTGCGGGATGCGTGCGCGCAGCCGGGCGGCGAGGGATTCGGCGCGGGCCGGGGCGCCGAGGTGCTGCACGCCTAGGTCGACCCACCTGTCGGCTGCCTCCGACACCGCGTGTTCCTCTAGCCGCGCCAAGGCGCGCGTGGACGTCCGGACCTTTTCCAGTGGTGTGATGCGGCCGTCCGCTATGTCGAGGAGGGGTTTCACCATGAGCGCGGAGCCGAGCAGGGGGGAGGCGGCGCCGATCCGTCCACCGCGCCGTAGATGTTCAAGGGTGTCGACGTACAGGAGCGACCGTGTGAGCCCGGCCCGGCGTTGGGCTGCGTCCGCGGCCTGCTGACCCGTCCCGCCGGACATGACGGTGGCCGCCGCAGAGAGGACCGCGAACCCGAGACCCATCCCGATGGTTCCGCTGTCGACGACCCTTACGGGGACGGGTGCGTCAACGGCGGCGAACCGTGCCGCCTCTACTGTCCCGGACATGGCAGCGGACAGATGAATCGAGACGATTTCTCTTGCGCCCGCGTCGGCGGCAGCAATGTAGACGTCCGCGAAGCGTCCCGGAGAGGGACGGGACGTGGAGACGGGCTGCCAATCCTTGAGCGCCAGGGCGGCTTCGTTGTTGGTGATGTCGCCTTCGTCCTGAGCGGTACCGCCGACGGCGAGCTGCAAGGGGACGACGGTCAGCGCGTACCGTTCGGCGAGGCCCGGCGGAAGGTAGGCGGTCGAATCGGTGACGACGGCGACGGCGCTAACCATGGCAGGACGCTACCCGGCACGACGCAGACCAGCGCGACGCAGACCAGCGCGACACAGCCCAGCGCGACACAGCCCAGCGCGGAGCCGCCCGGTGCGTGGGTCAGGGCTGGACGGGGACGCCGCCGCGCCAGACTCGCAGGGCGCGGAGGCCGAACGCCCAGGCGAACGCGCCCTCGTGGTCGGCGTCCCATAGGACGATGTCGGCGAGCATGCCGGGCGCCAGGGATCCGCGGTCGCCGACGCGGAGGGCGGCGGCGCCGCCGAGGGTCGCGGCCCGGAGCGCCTCGGTGACGCTGAGGCCGAACATCGCGACCGACAGTCCGATGACGAGAGGCATGGACGTGATGCCGCACTGGCCGGGGTTGTGGTCGGTGCCGAGGGCGACGGTGACGCCGCGGTCGAGCATCTGCCGGACGGGCGCGGGTGCGCGGCTGCTGTTCAGGGCGCTGCCGGGGCAGACGGTGGCGGTCACACCGGCGTGGGAGAGGGCCTTGATGTCGTCGTCGTTGGCCTGGGTGAGCAGGTCGGCGGACGCGCAGCCGACCTCCGCGGCGACCTGTGCCGCGCCGACGCGCTCGTTGGCGCACGCGTGCATGCGGGCCTTCAGCCCGGCGCGCTTGCCGGTGAGCAGGAGGGCGCGGGCCTCTTCGGCGGTGAAGTGGCCCTCGTCGCAGTAGACGTCGATGGAGTCGGCCCCGGCGACGGCGGCGTCGTTCGCCCAGAGGCGGACGGCCTCGATGTAGTCGCGGCGGCGTCCGAAGAACTCGGGCGGCAGGATGTGCGCGGCGAGGAACGTCGCGTGGATGCGCGGCATGGACGGTTCGCCCTCCAGCGACCGCAGCATCCGGATGTCGGCGAGTTCGCCGTCGCGGGTGAGGTGGTAGCCCGTCTTGGCCTCGACGGTGGTGGTCCCGGCGAGAATCCACTGGCGGAGCCGTTCGCGGACGCCGTTGCAGAGCGTCCAGGGGTCGGTGCCCCGGGTGACGGTCACGGTGGAGTTGACGCCGCCGCCCGCCGCGGTGATGGCGGAGTGGGACGAGCCACTGGTGCGCATGGCGAGTTCGGCCCAGCGGTTGCCCGCGTAGACGGGGTGGGAGTGCGCGTCGATGAGCCCGGGCGTGACCAGGCCGCCGCCGAGGTTCTCCACGTGGTCGACGTCGACGATGTCGTCGATGATGCCGGGGACGCGCTGCGGCAGGTCGGACGCGGGCCCGGCCCAGACGATGCGGTCGTCGTGGATGAGCACGGCCGCGTTGCTGCAGACGTCGGTGCCCGTCCAGAGCCTGCCGATGTTCGTCAACAGCCGTACGGTCATAGGGTCACCGACCCGGGTGGGGCATGGCGCGCCTCAGCGCGCTACCGGACGCCGTGTGGCACTGGTGCGGGCCGGTGTCTGCCCTCGTTCCCGTGGTGGGACCTGCCTTGCCTGTGTGGCGGGCCACTTGCTCTCGATCTCGCGCTGGACCTGTCATGCGTGGGCCACCTGCTCTCGATCCGAAACGCCGACTGGATGCCGGCGACTCACCGTCGGTGGGTCGGGTGATCGGGCGACCACCACTGGCAACGAGACCGGAGATATCGGTTTCGTCACGGTAGTGCACGAAGGCCCGTCGGACAACCTCCGATCGCAGCGCATCGACAGCCCTCACCCCGCCCCTTAGCTCTACGACCGTACGGATTCCAACGGGACCGTCAAGCCGATTGGGGAAGCTGTCACCGTTCGGCGACCAGGATGGACCGAGCTACGGGTTCCGGACTCGCCCGAACACCGTCACAAACAGGACCGAAATTCGGGACGTCCGCCCGGAACCCTTCCGGCCTCGCCGTCTACGCGTCCCGCCGGGCCCTGAGAGAAGCCCGGCGGGTTGCTTGCCGGAGGGTAAGACCCTCATTACGGACGGTCCGTCACCGGCCGGACGGCGCGCCCGTCAGCCGGTCACCACACCGGCACCCGGGCCACCGCGGACGGTCGGGGCATCAGGCGGACGGTGAGATCGTCATAGGGTCGGGGCCACGGTTTCATAGCCGGACAGTTCCCCCGCGAGGTCCACCGGCATCCTGGCGTGCAGCCGGGTGCCCTCGGCCAGGTGTTCCTGCTTGAGCACCTCGCCCCGCTCGTGCACCTGCGCGACGAGGTCGCCGCGGTCGTAGGGCACCACGACGTGCAGTTCGCTCTCCAGCCCGGGCAGGTCGGCCTCGATGGCGGCGCGCAGGTCGTCCATGCCGAACCCGGTGCGGGCGGACACGACGACGCTGTGCGGCTCCCGGCGCTGGAGCCGGGCGATGGTGAGGTCGTCGGCGGTGTCGGCCTTGTTGATCACGACGAGCTCGGGGATCCGGTCGGCGCCGATCTCCCGCAGCACCTCGCGGACGGCGTCGATCTGCGCCTCGGGGTCGGCGTCGGAACCGTCCACGACGTGCAGGATCAGCCCGGCGTCGGTGACCTCCTCCAGCGTCGAGCGGAACGCCTCGACGAGCTGGTGCGGCAGGTGCCGGACGAACCCCACGGTGTCGGCGAGGGTGTAGGCGCGGCCGCCGGGCGTCTCGGCGCGCCGGACGGTCGGGTCGAGGGTGGCGAACAGCGCGTTCTCCACCAGCACCCCGGCGCCGGTGAGCCGGTTGAGCAGGGACGACTTGCCCGCGTTGGTGTAGCCGGCGATGGCGACGGCGGGCACCGCGTGGCGGCGCCGCTCGCCGCGCTTGGTGTCGCGTGCCTTGGACATCTCGGCGAGCTGCCGGCGCAGCTTGGCCATCCGGGCGGTGATCCGGCGGCGATCGATCTCCAGCTTGGTCTCACCCGGGCCACGGCCGCCGATCCCGACGCCGTTGGCCGCCCGGCCGCCGACCTGCCTGGAC
>JBOHBY010000753.1:0-8127 GCA_050698635.1 Spirillospora sp. | reverse complement strand
GAGCCTGGGCGCCGTGCTCCCCGGCGGCGGGGGCGACAGGTGGGTCCGTGTGGAGGTTGTCTCCGACCAGCCTGGGACTTCGGTGTGGCAGCGGCCGCTGCCGCGATGGGACTCCAGCGGGACGAAGCACACCCAGGTCGTCATCGCGGACGGCGCCGTCGCGGTGCAGCGGCAGGATGAGGGCATCAACGCGTTCCGCCTCCGGGACGGCAAGCCTCTCTGGCGGCGCATCGGGCTGTACCAGGGCTGCCTGTACTCGGCGGTCGGCGGCGGGGAGGCGCTCGTCGCCGGGCAGACGTGCGGGGGCGGCACGTCCGGCGCGGTGCAACTGCTCGGCGCGGCCGACGGACGGCCGCGCTGGACCCGTCCACTAGGCGAGGACATAGGCGTGACCGGCATTTTCTCGACCAACCCCGTCGTCATCGGGGTCGGGGAGACCTTCGACGGCGACACCACGCAGGTACTCATGCTCGACAAGGCCGGGGCCCCGGCCGGACAGGTGAAGCTCGACAAGTACAGCGGCCAGGAGAGCATCCGCTGCGCGGACGGCGAGGTCACCCGCTGCGACGGCATCGTGGTCAACGGCACGACCGCGTACCTGCGCGCGAAAACCGACGACTTCGGCCCGCAGAAGGTCATCGCCTACGACCTGACCGCCGGCCGCCGTGTGTGGACGAGCAAGGTCACCGGCCGCGCCGAACTGGTGCCCGTGAGCATGGACGCCGGACGGCTCATCGTGGCGCACCCGCCGATCCCCGCACGCAAGCGGGGCTATTCCGGCGAGCCGAGCGGCGTGCTGGCCCTAGACCCGCGCACGGGGAAGTCCACCGAACTGATGACGATCTCCAAGTCGATGACCGGCATCGGCGAGATGATCAAGAGGGAGGCCCGGCTGTACTGGACGGACGGCCGCCTCATCCTGCTCCGCCACGGCCCGCGCCCCGGCGAGGGCCCCGTCCTGGCAGCCTTCGCCCCACCAGCCAAAACCCCGCCCGGGGAACAGTGACACCCTGAGCAGGTTCGCGCGCCCTGGGAGGTGGAATGGATGATTCCGTTCTGGTAGAGTGTGAACAGAACAGTCCGTTCCACTTGGAGGTGGAGGATGGATCGCTCTGGTGAGATCCGGTCGTTCCGGATCGATGTTCCTGAGGCCGACTTGGACGATCTTCGGGAGCGGCTCGCGCGTACGCGGTGGGGTGCCGCCCTGCCCGGTGAGGGCTGGGAGCGCGGCGTCCCGGCTGATTATCTGCGTGAGCTTGTTGAGTACTGGCGCACGTCCTACGACTGGCGCGCGCACGAGGCCGAGCTCAACGAGATCCCGCAGTTCATCACCGAGATCGACGGGCAGAGCATCCACTTCCTGCATGTGCGCTCGCCCGAGCCGGACGCGCTGCCGCTGCTGCTCTGCCACGGCTGGCCCGGATCCGTCGTGGAGTTCCTCGACATGATCGGCCCGCTCACCGATCCCGGCGCGCACGGCGGCGATCCCGCCGACGCCTTCCATGTCGTCATCCCGTCCATGCCGGGGTTCGGGTTCTCCGGCCCGACCCGGGACGCGGGCTGGGACACCGGACGCGTCGCCCGCGCGTTCGCCGAGCTGATGAGCCGGCTGGGCTACGGGCGGTACGGGGCGCAGGGCGGCGACTGGGGCGCGTTCGTCGCGCCGGAGCTGGGCCGCGTCGACACCGAGCGCGTTGCTGGTGTCCATGTGAACGCCGCGACTTTCGGGTTCATCCCGTTCGGTGAGGTGTCCGACGAGGAGAAGGCCGGGCTCGACGATCGTGAGCGCGCCCGGCTGGAACGGCTCGCGAACTGGAACGAGAACGGCAGGGGGTACTTCCAGATCCAGGCGACGCGTCCGCAGACCCTCGCGTACGGGCTCACCGACTCCCCCGCCGGGCAACTCGCCTGGATCGTCGAGAAGTTCAAGGAGTGGACGCACCCGTCCGGCGACCTCCCGGAGGCCGCGGTCGACCGGGACAGGATGCTCACCGACGTGATGTTCTACTGGCTCACCGACACCATCGGCTCGGCCGCGAACATGTACTACGAGATCATGCACTCGGCCGGTGGCTGGAACCCCGAGCCCCCGGTGACCCCGACCGGCGTGGCCGTGTTCGCCGAGGACGTCGCCATTCGGCGGTACGCCGAGGCCGCCAACAACATCGTGCACTGGTCCGACTTCGACGAGGGCGGGCACTTCGCCGCGCTGGAGTGTTCTGATCTGCTCACCGGCGACGTCCGGGCCTTCTTCCGGTCGCTTCGCTGAACGTCCGATTCGCCTGCGGCGGTAGGGTTTCGCGGTGATCGGATCAGTGGGGTACGACGCAGCCGTCGAGGTGGGGATCGCCGCGTTCCGCGAGGGCGCCGAGCCGCCGAGTGACGCGCAGGTGTGGGAGCGGCTGACCGGGGCCGGGGTCGAGCGGTGGCTCGCCGAGCGGCTGCTGATCTTCCTGCCGATGGCCTTCACCCGGCGGCTGCTGCCGGAGGTCTCGTTCCAGGACGAGGTGGTCACGCCGGGCGGACGGGTGTGGCTACCGGACGAGCCGGTGTTCGCGACGGCGCTGGCCCGCGCCCAGCGGGCGGACCGGGACGAGATCCAGCGGGTGGCGCTGCGCAGCGCCGAATTCAACGCGGTCAACAACGCGCTGAACGCTGGATCGCAGATGTCGGACATGGTGCTCGACGCGACGGCCCTCGCGGAGGATCTCGAACCGGTCCGGCCGGGCGACGGCGGCGTGCCGTCGCCGCGGGCCGTGTTCGAGGCACTCTTGGAGGGGCACGGAGTGCGGCTCGATGGTGAGACAAAGGTCGCCACGAAGCTGTTCGTCCATCCGGCTCCGGCCGGCTGGGTGATGGCCCAGATCGACTTCGCTCTGTCGCACCCCGCGCTGGCCGCCGCGCCGTGGCTGGTGGAGAGCCTCGCCGCGCACGGCGCCACCTGGCGCGAGGCGATCGGCCAGGCGCTGACGAAGTTCGAACGCGGGTCGCTGCATCCGATCGTCAACGGGCTGCTCAGTCCCGGCACCGCGGCCGACCAGGTGGAGCGGGAGCGGTACGAGCACCCCGGCGGGGCGTTCGACCTGGTCATGGGCGCGCAGATCAACATGTTCGCCGACCGTCCTGTGCCGTCCGCCGGTCCCCTGCTCAACCGGCTGCTGGACGCACTACGCCGGGAACCGCTCACCCGGCGGGTACACGCGCTCCGCGTGTTCATCTCCCACCGTGACGGTCGGTTGCAGGACAACGAGGTGCTTCTGGACAGCGCGCCGTGGGCCGGTGGTCGGGCCGTGGCCGCCGACACCCCGGCTCCGCTGCCCGACGGACTGGTCGCGGTCCGGCTCTTCTGTCTGCTGGTACCGGTCGGCTAGGGGGTCGCGGTGAGCGGGGCGGGGCGGCGCGTGGTCGTCGACACGGCGATCATGGTGCGGGAGTTCGTCCGGGCTCCGGTGCGCACGGGGGCGATCGCGCCGGGTTCGGCGCGGCTCGCGTCGGTCGCCGCTCCGGTTCCGGGCGGGGAGCCGGTCGTGGTCGAGTTCGGGCCGGGGACCGGGGCGATCACCTCGGTCATCCAGCGGAGGCTGGACGGGCGCGGTACCCATATCGCCATCGACGCCAATCCCCGGCTGGCCGCCCTGGTGGCGCGCCGCTGGGGACCTGTTTTCAGTGTGCATGACGATGCCGTCAACCTTCGGGCCGTTCTTGAGCGGCAGGGGGTTGAGAGGGCCGATTTGATTGTGAGCTCGTTGCCTTGGGCGTCGTTTTCTGCGGGCGTGCAGGATCGGCTTCTGGACGCGGTGGTGGACGGCTTGGCCGACGGCGGGATTTTCACGACGTACGCGTATGCGCATGCTCGTGTTCTGCCGTCGGCCGTCCGTTTTAGGCGTAGGTTGCCGATGTATTTTGAGGAGGTGAGGACGAGCCCGGTTGTGTGGGGGAATTTTCCGCCTGCCGTTGTCTACTACGCGCGTCGCGCTGGTTTCTCGGCTAGGAGTTCCCGTAGGGAAGGGTGACGGAAACTGTAGCTGGGGCCGACCTGGATGAGAATGCCGCGGTGGTGGGCGTCCTCCAGGAACGTGATCAGTTTCCATGGGAGGTCGTCGCCGACGACCAGCCTCGTCAGGAACAGGTGGACGAGGGCGATGACGCCCGCCTTGCTCGCCCTGAGCGCCAGGATCCATTGCAGGCCGTAGGTCAGGCCGCCGTCCAGCGCGACCACGACCGCGCAGGCGAGGCCGATGGCGGGCGCGCCGCTCACCGCGAGCCCGGCGAGACCGATGGGGACGCCGTAGAGGGCGCCGAAGATGAGCGCGACCTTCACATCACTGCGGAACATCAGCCGCGGGCTCGCCACCTGAAGCGTCGCGTCGCTGGTGACCAGCGCGTATCCCCAGGCAACCGGTATCGCGAGCGCCGCGCAGACGAGCGCGCCGCCGATCCGACCGATCGAGCTTCCGAGCCCGACCCAGCCCGCCGCCCCGCCGACCATTGCCAGTGGCACCGCCGCCCACAGCACGCGCCGCGGTCTGGGCGACCCGGTCGAGACGTTCGCGGGCGGGGGCTTGGACAGGGCCGAGCAGAGGCCCATCAGCAGGCCGATGACCGCGCCGGACGCGAGCGCCGCCGGGACGGCGGCGTGGTTCATGGAAGGTTGGTCCGCCGCCCGCAGGACGACCCAGGTGCCGAGGCCGACGGCGAGTCCGGCCAGGAGGAAGCCGGCGATCCCGGCCAGGACGCGTTCGATCCGGTCGTGGATTTTCGGTACGGGCAGGGCCCACCATTGGATGTGGCCTTCGTGGTGCTTCTCCATGCCGCGGGCGAGGAAACGCAGCCAGCGTTTGGCGTCGTCCTGCTCCCAGCGGTCGTTCTTCTTTTCCAGGCGGCTGGGGAAGGATTTGTCCACCAGTTCGCGCAGCAGGTGTTTGCGTAGTTCTTCGACGGCGTGGAACTTGAGGAGTTCTTGTGGGTTTCTTCCGGCCTTGGAATAGAACTCTCTGAGGAGTGAGACGATCAGAGGTGTGGTGAAGCCTTCGCGGAGGGGGGCGCTTTGGTCGTCTTGGAGAACACCGCACCATGTTTCCCTGGGGATCGGTGATCCGTGGGAGAGGTAGTCGAGGGCGTCGTCCATCTTCAGAGGGGCGACCTCAAGAATGCGGGCGTCCTTGGGCGGGCGGGGAATCGCGACGTCGCAGGACTCGGGCGCGACGCCCGGCGGGATACGGCCCTCGACCGCGCGCGTGAACTCGCCTGTCCTGGATGTCAGGATCATCCCAGCCGGGCCGTACGGGCCCTCGCCATTCCAGAAACGGTCGGCGGTCTCGGTGATCTGGCGAAGCGCCTCGCACTGCAAGACGAACGTGGCGGCGGGATCTCGGGGGACGCCGATCTCGTCCAGGCCGTCGAGGATGGGCAGGATACGGCCGGTCTCCAGAAGTTCCTCGACGATCCGCTCACGGTCCCGCGCCTTGGCGAGGTCGGGATAGGCCAGCGCGAACCATCGGGTCAGCCATTTCATGAACGTGTCCCCGGAATAGCGCCGCACACCGGGGCCGGGGCGCCATCCGGCGAGCGGGATGAGCACCGGGATCGGGGCCGACGGCCGTTCGTCCTCGACGCTCAGCGCCCGCGCGAGCAGTTCCCGGGTGAGCAGCAGCGTCGCGATCGTCTTCCCGCTGCCCGATGGGCCCAGCAGGACGAGCCTGCGCGAATCGATCCGCTCGAAGGCGGACGCGGCCTCGGCCTTTCCGGCGAACACCATTTCCGCGCCATCGGCACCGCGAGGGGAATTCCCGATCGGTGCCAACGGTGCCAGCCGCATCGGCAGCGGGTCGATCTGGTCGAACTCCCGCATCAGGCGATGGTTGAAGTCCTCCTCGAACTGCTCGTTGATCAGCCGTCCGAGGTTCACGGCGGCGCGGTCGAGCGGATCGGGAAGGCGGCTCGGCCGCGCCATCGTCTCCGTGACCATCCGGTGCCATTCCCCGCGGCGCCCGGCCTGGTCACCGGACGCGAACAGGTCGGGGAACTCGGCGCGGACGACGTCCGCCGGCACCATCCAGCCGCCGCGGTCGGCCCTGGTGTCCCAGGACGCCTTGAGGACCCCGCACACCGTCATCGTCCGATGGTCGAGAACGAGGCTTCCGCTCATGCTCTCCGACACCTCGTTCCCCTTGAGGTCGGTGAGGCGGTCGTCGTCGGCGGAGCCCCCGACCCACAGGTAGGTCTCCCTGGTGGCGAACTCGCGCGTGGGGTTGCGGCGGCTGTGCCCGACGCACGTGACCTCGGAACCGCCGCCCGGACGGCCGCCGCCCATCACCACGTGATCGTGTTCCTTGGCGAGGTCGACGGTCAGCAGCGCCAGATCCGGAAGCGGGTGAGCCGAGCGGTCGCCCTTGGCCGGCCGGACGTCCCGGGCGACGACGGGGTGGTCCGCTCCGTTCCAGCGCACGGTGACGTGTTCGCGGCCGGCCACGACGTGCGCGCAGGTGAGGACTTTTCCGTCCGCGACGAAGAACCCGCAGCCGACCGGGGTGCCCTCGTGGCAGACGACGACCGCGCACCGGGCGGCCAGCTTCGTGACGCGCCCGACCCGCTCCTCCTCCCGCCGGGACCCGTCCCGCCTAGCCGCGCCGGGACGGATCACGTTCCCACTCCAGCCTGATCAGGGCGTTGGCCTCGGCCCCGGCCTCCGCGACGACGCTGGTGAGTTTCCCGCTCTTGAGCGCCAGCTTCACGCCGAACTCCACCCCGACCCTGCCGAGCGTCATCCCGTCCGGGGCGACCTCGCGGCCCGCGTTCTCGGGGTCGCGCACCGCCGCGCGGACGCGGTCGACCGCCCAGCGCGCGAACGCCTCGAACGAGTGCGTGGTCTCGTCCAGCCGCAGCCTGTCCAGCAGCCCCACGTCCATGATCGTGTCGTCGAGCGCCACCTCCGCGTTGATGATCGAGCCGTCCGGCAGTTCGGCCTCGACGATCGTGGTTCGCTCCCCCATCGACCCCTTCTCCGCCCGTATTTTCGATCTTCCTTTTTCCCACTGCCCGCGCGAAGCGCGGGTTTAAGGTACAGGTGACGCGGGCGAGGGCAAGACCAAAGAGCGAAATGTCACTCGCCTTCGCGCGCAATTCTTCGCGCGGGCCGAAAGGGGCATTGATTGATCACCGGACATTCTGCCTGCACCCCGCGGCTCAGCGCGCCGCGGCCCGAGGAGTTGCAGAGCCTGGTGTCCGATTTCCTGCTCCCGCTGCATGTGGCGGCACTCAGCGGGCGGCGGTTCGAGGCGACCGTCGAGTCCGGTGGGGGGACGGGGCTACGCGTCCTCGTCCGACCCGGACCTCTTCAAGATCACCCTGCACCGGCGCGGGACCGCGCTGGTGCACCAGGACGGCAGGCAGCGCCAGGTCAAGGCCGGTGACCTGCTGATCCTGGACACCCGCCGGCCGTACACGCTCGTCCTGCCCGATCCCTGCGACGTCGTGGTGCTCCGGCTCTTCCGGTCGCGGGACGGGACGTTCATGAACTGGGTCCGGTGGGAGCGCCTCACCCGCGTCAAGCGCGATCTGAGCAACCCGGCGCCGCGCAACCTGAGCACCGAGGCGATCGCCAGGGGCTGGGGCGTCACCGACGTCACCCACCTGGCGCGGGCCCTGCGGACGGAGTTCGGCTGCACGGCCGCCGAACTGCGAAGCGCGGCCCAGGCCATAGGTCGGCCCGACCTGGGGATGCGGGACAATCAGGGGATGCGGTTCGGCGTCTTGGGCCCGGTGGAGGTCCGTGTTGACGGGGCGGCCGTGCCGGTGGGCGGGCCTACGGTACGGGCGCTGCTGGCGATGTTGTTGCTTGATGCGGGGCGGGTCGTTTCGGTGGAGCGGCTGATCGACGGGCTGTACGGGGAGGAGCCGCCGAGCGGGGCCGCCAACGCGTTGCAGTCGCAGGTGTCGCGGCTGCGGCGGGGGCTCGGGGACGCGGGGCTCGTGGAGGGGCGGCCTGCGGGGTACCGGATGGTCGTCGATGGTGATGACGTCGATGTTCACCGGTTCGAGCGGTTGGCGCGAGACGGGCGGCTGGCGTTGGGCGAGGGGCGGTACGCGTCTGCGGCCGGGGTGTTCGAGGAGGCGCTCGGTCTGTGG
>JBOHBY010000752.1:0-1985 GCA_050698635.1 Spirillospora sp. | reverse complement strand
TCGGCCGCGCGCAGCGCGACGTCGCCCGCCTCCTCGGCGCCGGAGACGGCCGCGAGACGGGGCTGAGCGCCGGGCCGCACGGCTGGGGATGGGCGCACGTCACACGTCCGGCGGACGCGTTCGACCGGCTCGTCGCCGACCTCCACATGGTCAACTCCACGCTGACCGCCGCCGGGTACGGGCCCTACCTGCTGTGCTCCGCCGTCTCCTTCCACCGCGACGACGGCCCGCAGCGGCTGTTCCTCGTCTACTCGCCGGGGCGCGGGACGTTCTACCCGTTCGCGCCCCGTCCGCCCGACACGCCAGGCGCGGAGCACCACCGGCGCAACAACACGGTCGAGATGAGCGCCCGCGACGCGCTCGCCGGTGAACTCGCCATCGAACCCGACACCGGCCGGTGGTTCCCCATCTGGGACGTCCCAGACCTCTAGCGGCCCTAGGGGAGGGCGAGCATCTGGTCGAGGGCCACGCGGGCGTAGTGGGCGGTGTCCTCGTCCACCTCGATGACGTTCTCGACCCGTCCGGCGGCCAGCGTCTCCAGCGACAGCACCAGGTGCGGCAGGTCGATGCGGTTCATCGTCGAGCAGTAGCAGACGGTCTTGTCGAGGAACATGACGTTCTTGTCCGGGTGGGCGTTCGCGAGCCGCCGGACGAGGTTCAGCTCGGTGCCCACGGCCCAGGACGAGCCGGGATCGGCCGCCTCGATGGTCTTGATGATGTACTCCGTCGAGCCGATCTGGTCGGCGGCCGTGACGACCTCGTGCCGGCACTCGGGGTGGACGAGGACGTTCACGCCAGGCACGCGCGCCCGCACGTCGTCCACCGACTCCTTGCTGAACCGTCCGTGGACCGAGCAGTGGCCGCGCCACAGGATCATCTTGGCGTCCCGTAGCTGCCGCTGGCTGAGGCCGCCCTCACGGCGGTGCGGGCTGTAGACGACGCAGTCGTCCAGCGAGAAGCCCATTTCCAGGACGGCGGTGTTACGGCCAAGGTGCTGGTCGGGCAGGAACAGCACTTTCTTGCCCTTCCCATAGGCCCAGTCCAAGGCGCGCTTGGCGTTGGACGAGGTGCACACCACCCCGCCGTGCCGTCCGACGAAGCCCTTGATGTCGGCGGAGGAGTTCATGTACGTGACGGGCACGACGTCGCCGGCGACGCCCGCGTCCTCCAGGACGTCCCAGCACTCCTCGACCTGGTCGAACGTCGCCATGTCGGCCATCGAGCAGCCCGCGCCGAGATCGGGCAGGATCACCCGTTGGTGCCCGGCGGTCAGGATGTCGGCCGACTCCGCCATGAAATGCACGCCGCAGAAGACGATGTAGGGCGCCTCGGGCCGGGCCGCCGCCTGCCGCGCCAGCTTGAACGAGTCTCCGGTGACGTCCGCGAACTGGATGACCTCGTCGCGCTGGTAGTGGTGGCCGAGCACGAACACCCGCTCGCCCAGGGCCGCCTTGGCGGCGCGGGCCCGCTCGACCAGCGCGGGGTCGGAGGCGGACGGCAGCTCGCCGGGACAGTCCACACCGCGCTCGCTGGCGGGGTCGGCGCCGCTGCCGAGCAGCAGCAGGGGCAGGTCGCGAACTGGGGTGGTCACGGCGTTCTCCCTTCGGTGACACGGACTTATCGTCGCTCTGACGACTAATGATGGCACATCCGGCGCCCGGCGATGATGTGACGTAGACCGCACCGTTGGGGGGAGTTAGACATGGCCGGGAAGCGGAATGGGTCTGTCGCGAGGTACGTTGTCCTACGGGAAGGGGCGTACGCGTCCTGGAGGACAAGCGACAGTCCGCCGCCACCGCGCGGCGCAGCGAGATCCGGGAGCTGAACACATGACGGTTTCAGGCGAGACCACGCAGGAGACCACGCAGCAGGGCGTCGTCCTCACGGGCACCGCCGCCGAGAAGGCCAAGGGCCTGCTCGAGCAGGAGGGCCGCGACGACCTTGCGCTGCGTGTCGCCGTGCAGCCCGGCGGCTGCTCCGGCCTG
>JBOHBY010000751.1:0-3474 GCA_050698635.1 Spirillospora sp. | reverse complement strand
CCGCTCGGCGCCCATCCGCGGGTCGCGCAGCGCCCTGACCAGCAGCTCCGCCGCCAGCCGCAGCTTGCGCTCCCCGGCGATCATGTCCGGGACGAGATCGCGCAGCGCCTGCACCGCGGCCGGGGTGTCCGGCGCGGCGAGCAGCGCGTCCAGCACCGGATCGATGATCATCTCGCCGGCCCGCTGCGCCACGGCGACGTGCAGGCCCGGCAGCCCGTTGAAGTAGTGGTGCAGCAGCCCCGGCCTGATCCGGGCGCGGTCGGCGACGGCCCTGGCCGTGATCGCGGGCCAGCCGCCCTCGGCGAGCAGATCCAGGCCGATCCGCACCAGCTGGTCGCGGCGGGCCCGCCCGCGAGGAGTCGACGCGGCCCCCGCGCCCGCCGGGTCCTCGTCGGTCATGCCGCCCAAGCTATCCCAGCGGTTGCAGGGTGCAAAGATCGTCGCCGGTGAGTCGGCGGCCGCGCCGCGCGGCCCGCGCGCACTGTGCGAGGATGTGGCCCCCAAGATCCGGCCCGGGTCCGCTCGGAGGCGCGCGCGAGCGACGACGCGGCTTCCGTCCTGCCCATGACGATCGAGCGCGGCTGCATCGTCGTCCGGCTGGGCGGTCACCTCGTCAACGGGGCCCGCGCGGTCAGGACGCGCGGTCGCGTTCGGCGACGAGCTGCAACGCCACGTCGATGATCATGTCCTCCTGGCCGCCGACGTATCCGGCCTCGCCGACCCGCTGCAGGATCTCGTGCGCCGGGACGCCGTAGCGCTCCGCGGCCCGCTCGGCGTGCAGCAGAAAGCTGGAGTACACGCCCGCGTAGCCCTGCGTGATCGCGCCCCGGTCGGCGAACGGCAGCCGGTGCAGGAACGGCTTCACCACCTCGTCGGCGGCGGCCATCACGCCCTGCACGTCCACGCCCGTCGGAACGCCGAGCCGCTCGAACGTCGGGACGAGCACCTCGGTCGGCGAGTTGCCCGCGCCCGCGCCGAGCGCGCACAGCGCCCCGTCGATCTGCAGCGCGCCGTTCTGCTGCGCCAGGACGGAGTTCGCGACGCCCAGCGACAGGTTCTGGTGCCCGTGGAATCCGACCTGCGCCTCGTGCCCGATCTCCCGCACCAGCGCGCTGATCCGCTCCTGCGCGTCGCCGAGGACCAGCGCCCCCGCCGAGTCGACGACGTAGACGCACTGCGCGCCGCCGTCCACCATGATCCGCGCCTGTTTCGCCAGCTCGTCCGGGCCGACGCGGTGCGACAGCATCAGGAACCCGACCGTCTCCATGCCGAGGTCGCGGGCGGCGGCGAAGTGCTGGAGCGACACGTCCGCCTCGGTGCAGTGCGTCGCGATCCGCGCGACCGACGCCCCCGCGCCGTGCGCCAGCCTGAGGTCCTCGACCGTGCCGAGCCCCGGCAGCAGCAGGACGGCGATCTTCGCGCGGGTCGCCTCGTCCACGGCGGCGGCGACGAGCTTGACGTCGTCCTCCAGCGAGAAGCCGTAGTTGAACGACGAGCCGCCGAGTCCGTCGCCGTGCGTGACCTCGATGACCTCGACCCCGGCGCCGTCCAGCGCGTGCACGACCCCGCGGACCTGCTCCTCGGTGAAGCGGTGCGCCATCGCGTGGCTGCCGTCCCGCAGCGTCGAGTCGGTGATCCTGATCTTCTGAGCGTCGCTCATTTCGTGGCCTTCCTGCGCGCGAGCCGCTCGCCGACCCGGGCGGCGGCCGCGGTCATGATGTCGAGGTTCCCGGCCCACGGCGGCAGATGGTCGCCGTTGCCGCGCACCTCAAGGAACACGGCGACGCGCGCCATCCCGTTCCAGATGTCGCGCGGCTCGTCGAACTGCGGCTCGGCACGAAGCGAGTACCCCGGCACATACGTCTGGACCTCGGCGACCATCGTGTCGATCGACTCGGAGACGGCCGCGGTGTCGGCGTCGGGCGGGATCGCGCAGAACACCGTGTCCCGCATGATCATCGGCGGCACGACCGGGTTCAGGATGATGATCGCCTTGCCGCGTCCGGCGCCGCCGACCCTCTCGATCGCGCGGGCCGTGGTCTGGGTGAACTCGTCGATGTTCGCGCGGGTGCCCGGCCCGGCCGACCGGGACGCTATCGACGCGACGATCTCCGCGTACGGCACCGGGACCACCGACGACACCGCGTGCACGATCGGGATCGTCGCCTGCCCGCCGCACGTGATCATGTTGAGGTTGGGGGCGTCCGACAGCGTGTCCAGGTTCACCGGCGGGCACACCAGCGGCCCCGCCGCCGCGGGCGTCAGGTCGATCGCGCTGACGCCCGCCTCCTCGTAGCGGGGCGCGTTCGCCAGATGCGCCTTCGCGGACGTCGCCTCGAACACGATGTCGGGGAGGGTGGGCTGCGCCAGCAGCCAGTCGACGCCCTCCGCCGACGCCGGGACGCCCAGCTTGCGGGCGCGTTCCAGACCGTCGGACTCCGGGACGACCCCGACCATCGAGTGGACGTCGATCAGCTCGCTGCGCATCAGCTTGACCAGCAGGTCGGTGCCGATGTTGCCGGGCCCGACGATCGCCGCGCTCAGCCTCGTCATGCGCCCTCCCCCTTTCCGAGTGCTCCGAATCGAGCGGTGACGGTCCCGATCCCGGCGAACTCCGCGGTGACGGTCTCCCCGGCCGCGACCGGGACGGCCGCCGTGATCGAACCCGGCAGCACCACATGGCCCGCTTCGAGGGCCACCCCGCGCTCGCCGAGGACGTTCGCCAGCCACACCAGCGCGTTGATCGGCGAGCCGAGCACCGCGCCGCCCGCGCCGGTGTCGACCAGGTCGCCGTCGCGGCGGAGCAGGCAGCCCATCAGCGACAGGTCCAGTCCCTCCGGCCGCACCGGACGGGTGCCGAGCACGACCCCGCCGCTGGAGGCGTTGTCGGCGATCGTGTCCGGGAGGGTGATCCTCCAGTCGGCGATGCGGGAGTCGATGATCTCCAGCGCGGGCAGCACGTAGTCCACGGCGGCGACCGCGTCCGCGGCCGTCGCGCCGGGCCCGGCCAGCGGGCGGCCCAGCACGAACGCGATCTCCGGCTCGATCCGCGGCTGGAGGAACCGGCCGGTGTCGATCGGGGCGCTGTCCTGGAAGAACATCGTGTCGAGCAGGACGCCGAAGTCCGGCTGGTCCACGCCCATCTGGCGCTGCATCGCCGCCGACGTCAGCCCTACCTTGTGGCCCTTGATCCGCGCGCCCGCGTCCGTCCACGCCTCGACCTGCGCGAGCTGGACCGCGTAGGCGTCGGCCACCGACATGTCCGGATGGTTCGCCGTCAGCGGCGCGATGGGAGTGCGGGTCGCGTACGCGTCGAGCAGCGCGGCCGCGGCCTTCTCCACGGAACCCGGGTCCATGGACCGTCCTTTCGTCGTCGGCGCACGGTGTTTTCAGCGCACGGTGAGCCTCTCCCACCTGGGCCGATGCGGGCAACGCGGCTGTCCCGCGTGGTGGGACACTTCTTTCATGACGTCC
>JBOHBY010000750.1:0-3408 GCA_050698635.1 Spirillospora sp. | reverse complement strand
ACGACGGCGGTGGCCTCGTCGTCGGTGAGCATGAGCGGCGGGAGCTTGTAGCCGGGCATGAGGCGGTAGCCGCCGTGGCGGCCGCGGTCGGCGACGACGGGGACGCCGAGGTCCTCCAGCCGCGCTGCGTAGCGGCGGACGGTGCGCTCGTCCACGCCGAGCCGCCGCGCGAGGTCGGCGCCGCGCATGCGGTGGTTGGCCTGCAGCAGTTCGAGCATGGCCAGGACACGGGTCGTCGGATGCGACGACCCGGAGGAGGGCATCGGATGTGACACAGGTCGCTCACCTAATCCGGGCGGGTTCTGTCCGGTATTGACCGTAGCGTGTGGTCACACGACGGAGAAAGGACGGCCGACATGGCGACGTTCGTACTGGTCCCCGGATACTGGCTGGGCGCGTGGGCGTGGGACGAGGTGGCCGCGAACCTGCGCGCCGCGGGCCACGACGTGCACGCGGTGACGCCGGCGGGCGTCGCGGAGCGGGCGGGCGAGGCGACCCCGGACGTGGACGTCGACACCCACGCCGCCGACATCCTCAAGGTCGTCGAGGACGGCGCGCTGAGCGAGGTCGTGCTGGTCGCGCACAGCGGCGCGAACATGGCCGCGACGGCGGTCTCCGACCGGATCCCGGAGCGGATCGCGCGGATCGTCTACGTCGACACCGGGCCGATGCCGGCGGGCCTGGCCGGGATCGACTTCCACGACCCCGAGTCGCGGGCGGCGCTGGAGAAGCAGGTCGCCGAGGAGGGCGAGGGGTGGCTGATCCCGGTGCCGCCGTTCGACCCGGACGCCGACCCCGTCAACCTCGCCGGACTGACCGCCGGGCAGCTCACGGTGATGCGCGAGCGCGGCACGCCGCAGCCGTTCGGCACGGCGACGCAGCCCGCGGCGCGTCCCGACCCGCTGCCGGACACGCCCCGCACACTGATCGCCACCACGATCCCGCTCGACGCGATACGGCAGATGGGCGAGTCCGGCCACCCGGTCTTCTCGATGATGACCGGCCCCGGCTGGACCTACCGGGAGCTCCCGACCGGCCACTGGCCGATGTTCTCCAAGCCGCGCGAGCTGGCCGCCCTGCTGGACGAGCTCGCCTAGCCGGGCGCGGCCCGGGGCGGTTATCGGTAGTGGAGGCCGTGGCCGAACGGGTAGAGGGCGGTGCCGGGGTCGTCGCGGACGGGGATCGTGACGGGCAGCCGCCCGCGCGGGTCCAGCTCGCCGAACAGGACCTTCGCGGCCGACCGCAGCGCCTCGGCGGTGTAGGAGTAGGTGGCCAGGTACGTGGTGGCCTCGCGGAACCAGGCGAGGTCGTAGGGGTCGCGGACGGCGACGACCACGACCGGCGTCCCGGTGGCGGCCAGGGCCTTGACGAGGTTCGCCTGGCCGGGGCCGTTGTGTCCGGTCTCGTCCTTGACGTCCCAGGCGCGGTTGGTGACGGCGACGACGAGGTCCTGGCCGCGCGCGGCGGCGACGGCCTGGTCGATCTCCGCCTGGCCGGGGCTGAGGCCGGTCTGCCTGATCGTCGTGGTGGCGCCGCGGCGGGCGATCTCGGTGCCGAGCGCCGCCGTGGTGCCCACGCCCCACCCGGTGACGAGCACGTCCCGGGCCCCGGGCCGCAGCGGCAGGACGCCCGCGCTGTTCTTGATCAGGGTGGTGGTGCGGTCGGTGGCGCGCTGCGCGGCGGCCAGGTGCGGCGGCGTCCCGACGGCGTCGCCGACCTTGGACTCGTCGGCGTAGGGGTCGCGGAACAGGCCGCGCCTGTGCTTGACCTCCAGGATCCGGTACACCGACTCGTCGATCCGCTTCTCGGTCAGCTCGCCGGACTTCACGGCGGCGACGACGGCGGCGAGCTGGCGGGGGAACACGCCGGTCCCGGCGGCGTCCAGGGGCGGCTTGAGCAGGACGTCCACACCGGCCTTGAGGGCGAGGACGGGGATGCGCTCGTCGCCGTACTTGGCGCGGACGCCGTCCATGTCCAGGGCGTCGGTGACGACGACGCCGCGGTAGTGCAGCCGGTCGCGCAGGATGCCGGTGAGGATCGGCCGCGACAGGGTCGCGGGGTCGCCGGACGGGTCGAGCGACTTCACCACGATGTGCGCCGTCATGATCGAGTCGACGCCGCGGGCGATGGCGGCGCGGAACGGCGGCAGGTCGAGCCTCTCCCACTCCTGCCGGGTGTGGTCGATCTCCGGGACGCCGCTGTGGCTGTCGGTGGTGGTGTCGCCGTGACCGGGGAAGTGCTTGACGGTCGGCGTCACGCCCGCCGACCGGTATCCGCCGATCTGCGCGGTGACCATCGACGACACCAGCCCCGGGTCGGACCCGAAGGACCGCACGCCGATGACCGGGTTGGCGGGGTCGATGTTGACGTCGGCGTCGGGCGCGTAGTTCTGGTTGACGCCGATGGCGCGCAGTTCCCGTCCGGTGATGCGGGCCAGGTCGCGGGCGTCGCCGGTGCGGCGCAGGGCGGCCAGCGCCATCGCGCCGGGCGACTGGGTGGCGGGCGGCTGGACGCGGGCGACGATGCCGCCCTCCTGGTCGATCGCGATCGTCGCCGGGATCCGGTGCCGCTGAGCCGCCGCGGCCCGCTGGATGCCGTTGGAGAACGCGGCGAGCTGGCGCGGGTCGGTGACGTTCTCGCCGTAGTAGATGAACCCGCCGGGCTTGTAGCGGGCCATGACCTGCGCGGCGTTGTCGGCCCCGTACAGCGCGCGGTTGGCGGCGACGGCGGCGGGATCCGCGGTGTCGGCGCTCTTGCCGTAGATCTGCAGGACGAACAGCTGCGCGGCCTTCTCCTCCAGCGTCATCGACCGCAGCACGCGCATCAGCTGCGGATTCCTACCGTGCCCCGCATCGGCGTGCGCGGGCGCGGTGAGGCCGGTGACGGCGAGCGTCCCGGCGGTGAGTCCGGCGAGCCAGCGGCGGCCACCGCGGCTCCGCCTGCGGCGGCGTCCAGGTGTGCGGGGACGGTTCATGTCGGCTCCCTCTCACCCCCGAGCAGTCCCGACGATCAAGGTTCTCCTGGCAAGTTAACCCCGCGCCGCGCGCCCGTCCACCACCGCGTCAACCTGCCGCCGGGCCGGTGGCCGGTACAGGGCAGATGATCACCTTTGCGGTGGTGCGGCGGTTAGCCTGTTCCCCGATGAAGGTCGGCACGGAGGTCGGCGGCCGGTACCGGCTGGTGCGCGAGCTCGGGAGCGGCGGGATGGGCCGGGTGTGGGAGGCCGTCGACGCCGAGCTGCGGCGTCCGGTCGCGGTGAAGGAGGTGCTGCTGCCCGAGGAGCTGGATCCGCAGGAGCGGCGGCGGCTGATGCGGCGGGCGGTGCGGGAGGCGCGGGCGGCGGCGCTACTGGAGCACGAGTCGATCGTCGTGGTGCACGACGTCGTCGTCGACGGCGGGCGTCCGTGG
>JBOHBY010000749.1:0-4498 GCA_050698635.1 Spirillospora sp. | reverse complement strand
ATGGTCGCTGGCCCGCTGGGTCGCGGGGGCGGCCGACCGTCCGATCCGGCTGCTGCTCGCGCTCCGCACCGCCGAACCCGCCGCGACTCCGCCACGCATCTCGGCGGTACCGGCGACGGCGGACGTCATGGCCGTCGGCCGGACGCTGCGGCATCAGGTCGTGCGGCGGGGTCCCCCGCCGCGTTCGAGGGCGCTCGCCCACCCGCTCCCGCACCGCTGAGCCAGCCGAGCTAGCTGAGTTAGCCGAGCCGGCGAGCGGTCAAGCCGAGCGAGCGCCGTACGTCACCGGACGCCGATTCACGGCGCATCCGGATTCTCCCGTACGCTCGAACGGAGTTTCGCAATGCCTTCCCTTTCACCTGCGGCGCGCAGGCTGGGCGCCGTCGCGGCCCTGTCCGGGGCCTTCGTCCTCGGCCTGGCCACGGCCGCGTCCGCGCACGTCACCGTCAATCCGAAGACCGCCGAGCAGGGCACCTACGCCAAGGTGGCGTTCCGGGTGCCGAACGAGCGGGACAACGCGTCCACCACCAAGCTGGTGGTGAACCTGCCGGCCGACCATCCGTTGTCGTCGGTGTCGGTCCGTCCCGTCCCCGGCTGGACGGTGAAGGCCGAGAAGACCAAGCTCACGACGCCGATCAAGACCCACGGCGGCGAGCAGACCGAGGCCGTCACCCGGATCACCTGGTCCGGCGGGAAGATCGAACCCGGGAACTTCCAGGAGTTCGACGTCTCGCTCGGGCCGCTGCCGACCAACACCGGAGAGTTGATGTTCAAAGCCGACCAGACGTACTCGAACGGCGAGGTCGTCAAGTGGGACCAGAAGCCCGCCGAGGGCGCGGCCGAACCCGAGCACCCGGCGCCGGTGCTCAAGCTCGTCCCGAAGGGCGGCTCGGCGGACGCGGTCGGGCTCACCGCGAAGACGAAGCCCGCCGCCTCGGCGTCCTCCGATGACGGGACGGCCCGGCTGCTCGGCGGTATCGGGATCGGTGTCGGCGCCCTCGGTCTCGTGGTCGGCGGCTACGGCCTGACCCGCGCCGCCCGGAGCCGGTCATGACCCGCGCGGCCGGGCGAGTAGCGGCAGGGCGTGCGGTGGCGGGGCGAGTAGCGGCAGGAGCGTTGGCCATCGGGACGGTGCTCGCGATGTCCGCGGCTCCGGCCTCGGCGCATACGGCGCTGACCGGGTCCAATCCCAAGAAGAACTCGTCGGTCGCGGCGCCGTCGCAGCTCGTCCTGACCTACACGGAGTCGGTGCGGCTGCCGCGCGTGATCCTGACCGACGCGTCCGGCAAGGAGCACCAGGCGGGGACGGCCAAGGCGGTCGACAACGAGGTCACCCAGCCCGTCAACGGTGCGCTGCCGAACGGCAAGTACACCGTCGGCTGGCGGGTCGTGTCGGCGGACGGGCATCCGGTGACGGGCAGCTACAAGTTCACGGTGGAGGGCTCGTCCGGCACGGCGAGCACGCCGACTACGCCGGGTTCCTCTGGGAGTCAGGGCTCGCAGCCCGCGGCGCCTGCGGCGTCGCCGTCGAACGCCGCGTCCACCGAGAAATCGGACGACGGCTCGTCATCGTCGGGCTGGCTGTGGATCGGGCTGATCGCGCTGGTCGTGGCCGCGGCGGGCGGTGCCGTCGCCTGGTTCCGCCGCTCGTCCGCGTCCCGGAGCTGAACGCAGGGTTCACCAGGGCCGACCGGCGGTGAAACGGCCGGTCGGCCGCTTCCGGTCGGGTGATTACAGCATTACAGTGATTACCCGACCGATTGCGTCCTGGGGGCCTCAATGATCGTCGAGTACATCCGCTACGGCATCGACCCGTCCGAGACGGACGAGTTCGAGGCCGCCTACGCCCGCGCGTCCGCCTCCCTCGCCGCCGCGCCGCAGTGCGTCGAGTACGAGCTGTCCCGGTGCGTCGAGGAGCCCGGGTCCTACATTCTGCGTATTGGCTGGACGTCCGCCGACGACCATCTGCAGGGTCTCCGTGGCGGTGAGCACTTCCCCGCCTTCTTCGCCGAGATCAAGCCGTACGTCCAGCGGATCGAGGAGATGCGGCACTACGAGCGGACCTCGGTGCGCGGCGCCGGCGGATCCGTCCCGACGATGTACGACTGGGCGGGCGGCGGCGAGGCGTTCGAGCGGCTCACCGAGGTGTTCTACACGAACGTCCTGAAGGACGACCTCCTGCGCCCCCTGTTCGAGCACATGTCCTCTGACCACCCGAAATGGGTCGCGATCTGGTTGGGCGAGGTCTTCCGGGGCCCGGAGCGCTACAGCCGGGAGCGCGGCGGCTACCACCACATGGTCCGCCGGCACCTCGGCAAGGCGATCACCGAGCCGCAGCGGCGGCGCTGGGTGTCGCTCCTGATGGACGCAGCGGACGAGGTCGGCCTCCCGGGCGACCCCGAGTTCCGCGCCGCGTTCACGTCCTACATCGAGTGGGGCACGCGCATCGCGCTCGGCAACTCGCAGCCGGACGCGAAACCGCCACTGGAGGCCCCGATGCCGCACTGGGGCTGGGGCGTGGCGCCGCCCTACATCCCGTCCGGTTCCTGACGGTTCCTGACGGGGTCCTGGCGGGCCTGTAGGCTGCGGCTGCTCCGCGGCACCCGCGTGCGGTTCCGCGACGAGGGAGGTTGATGAATATGGCCTGCGCCGTGCTTCGTCATCAGCATGCCCTTGTCCGGGTCGCGTTGGACTGAGCGCGGCCCGGTCGTCCAGCACGACCAGGAGCGTTCTTCATGTCATCACGTTTCACCACCTCGGCGGATCTGACCACCCAGCGTCTCGTCCTGCGGCCGTGGACCGCCGCGGAGGTGTCCGCAGTCGTCGGCGGCGAGCGGCGGACCCGCTGGGCCGACGACTTCCCCACCGAAGGCGACCGCGTCATCGCGGGCTTCATCGCTGAGAACGACGGCCTCGCGTTGGGCGAGTTCGGCCAACGGCAGCTCATCGAGAGGGTCACCGGGCTGGTCGTCGGCGCCGCCGGACTGTTCTGGCCGCCGAGCGGAGGCGTCGTCGAGTTCGGGTACGGCGTCGTCCCGTCCCGGCGGGGCCGCGGCTACGCGACCGAGGCCGCCCGCGCCCTTGTGGCGTTCGCGCTGGCCGCGCCGGGTGTCGAGTCGGTGGTCGCGAAGGTCGAGCTGTCGAACCCGGCGTCGGTCCGCGTCCTTGAGAACGCGGGGCTGAGCCGTCTCGACGGTGACGCGAAGACGGCGACCTTCGGCACCGGCGTCCAGAAATAGGCGGACGCCCCGCCGACCATCCGCAACGTGCCGCTCTTCCGCCTTGGAGGGGCGGCACGTTCGCGTCCGGGCTCAGAGGGGAAGCCGGGTTGACAGAAAACACTAGTTCACTAACACTTCTTATCGCGATAGCGAAAGGGAGTGTGTGTCATGGCGGTGTTCCTGAGCCGGGTCGGGCGGTTCTGCTTCCGGCGGCGCCGGCTGATCGTCCTGGTGTGGGCCGGGCTGCTCGTGGTGGCCGTGTCGGGCGCGGCGGCGCTGTCCGAACCGGCACCCGACACGTTCACGGTCCCCGGCACCGAGTCGCAGCGCGCGAACGACCTGCTCAAGAACCGGTTTCCGCAGGCCGCCACCGACAGCGCCACAGCGCGGGTCGTGTTCGCGGCGCCCGCCGGACGTTCGCTGTCCGAGCCCGCGAACCGCGCGTCCGTCGAGCAGGCCGTGGCCCGGATCAAGGCCGCGCCGAAGGTCGCCGACGTCGCCGCCCCCTACGCCCAGGGCACCGTCTCGGACGATGGCCGGATCGCCCTCGCCGAGGTCGCCTACCGCGTCCCCGAGCACGAGCTGACCGGCGCGGACCGCGACGCGCTCCGCGAGGCCGCCGCCGCTCCCGGCCTGCGCGTCGAGATGAGCGGGGACGCCGTCGCCTCCCCCGAGGGGGGCGCCGGTGAGCTGCTCGGCGTCGCCGCCGCCGCGATCGTGCTGCTCGTCACGCTCGGTTCGCTGGTCGCCGCCGGGCTGCCGCTGCTGACCGCGATCATCGGCATCGTCATCGGCCTGTCGGCGATCAGCGCCACGACCGCGTTCATCGAGCTCAGCTCCGACACCATGGCGCTCGCGCTGATGCTCGGCCTCGCCGTCGCGATCGACTACGCGCTGTTCATCATCGCCCGCTACCGCCAGGAGGTCCTGGACGGACGCGAACCCGCCGACGCCGCCGGACACGCGACGGGCACCGCCGGATCCGCCGTCGTCTTCGCCGGGCTGACCGTCATCATCGCGCTCGCCGGGCTCGCCGTCGTGGACATCCCCGTCCTGACCCAGCTCGGCCTGGCCGCCGCGTTCACCGTCGCCGTGGCCGTCCTGATCGCGCTGACGCTGCTGCCCGCACTGCTCGGGTTCGCGGGTCGCCGCGCCGTGACCACCCGCCGCGTCCCGCGCCGCGGTCAGCGCGCTGCCGCTGGACGGCGCTGGGGACGGTTCGTCACCGCGCATCCCGTGCCCGTCCTGGTCGCGGCCGTCGCCGGGCTCCTGCTCGC